>JBBTJH010000250.1:0-4508 GCA_038059555.1 Pseudomonadota bacterium
AACCGAAAAGATTCAAACTCAACCCGTTGCAGGACATGCCGGGACTAAACACCTAAATAGAGGTAGAGCATGATCTTCCAGAACAAAACCGCCTGGGTCACCGGCACTTCGTCCGGCATCGGCGAGGCGCTGGCGAAAGGGCTCGCGGCGCGCGGCGCGCGCGTCATTCTTTCAGGGCGGCGTCTTGACGAATTGCAGCGCGTCGCAAAATCGACGGATGGCGAAACGCTTGTCCTGCCGTTTGAGGCGACCGACTATGACGCGCTGCCGGGCACCGTCGAGAAAGCCCAGCACTGGCGCGGCGGCGTTGACTTGCTCATCAACAATGCCGGCGTCAGCCAGCGAAGCCTCGCGCTCGACACCTCGTTCGATGTTTATCGCCGCTTGATGGAGATTGATTTCTTCGCGCCGGTTCGCTTAACGCAGCTTGTTTTGCCGTCGATGGTCGCACGGAAAAGCGGTCATATCGTCATTATCAGCTCCGTCGCCGGAAAAATCGGCGCGCCGCTGAGAACCGCCTATTGCGCGGCAAAGCATGCCTGCGTCGGCTATTACGACGCGCTGCGCGCCGAGGTCGAGGCGGCCTACGGGATAGGCGTCAGCGTCGTTACGCCGGGATCGGTTAGAACCGATATCGCCAAAAAAGCGATGACCGGCGACGGGTCGGCGCGCGGGCGATCCGATGACAATATCGACAATGGCATGGCGCCCGAACGCGCGGCCGAGATCGTTCTCGATGGCGTTGCCGGGGGCGTGCGCGAAATTCCGGTGGCGGAAGGGATGGAGCTCGCCGCGTTGCAAATGCGCGCGGCTAATCCCGATGCGCTCTTCGGTTTTGTCGCGCAGGAAGGCGCAAGGCTCGCGGCAGCGCGTGACGCCGGCGAAGCGATTGATCCGGCTACAGTGAATAGCTGACGCTGGCGGCGGCTTGCGCGCTTCCCCCTTTCAATTCCCCGTGCATTCTCGACTCCTCGTTTTCATGGAACGGATTGCGAACGACCGAAAATCCTGCGCAAAATGAGCTGCAACCACGAGGACCAGCGCATGAACTTCTTGTTGAGAACTGTTTTCGCGGCGGCGTTATTAACGGCGCCGGCGCTCGCGCAGGAAACCATCGTCCCCGAGAACTCCGTCGGCGTCGTCCACTTTGAAAATTCCGGCGCGCCGCAAGCGCAAGCGGCGTTTTCGCGCGGTCTCGCCTTGCTGCACAATTTTGAATATGAGCGCGCCGAGGCGGAGTTTCAAAAAGCACAAGCTGCCGATCCGGATTTCGCCATGGCCTATTGGGGCGAGGCGATGACGCACAATCACGCCATCTGGATGGAGCAAGATAGGGACGCGGCGCTAAAGGCGCTCGCGAAGCTTGGCAAAACGCCGAAGGCGCGCGCGAAGAAAGCCGAGACCGAACGCGAGCGCGCGTATCTTGGGGCCGTTGAAACCCTATACGGCGGCGGCAAGAAAGAGGATCGCGATTTTCTATATGAAACGGCGATGGCGAAGCTCAGCGCAAAATATCCGGAGGACGTTGACGCTGCCGCTTTCCACGCGCTGGCTATCTTGGGAACGGCGCATGAGGGGCGCGACTTTGCGACTTACATGCGCTCGGCGGCGATTCTTGAAGAACTCTATCCCGATAATCGCGACCATCCGGGCGTTCTCCATTACCTTATCCACTCCTATGACGATCCGGTTCACGCGCCGCTTGGGCTGCGCGCCGCGCGCCGCTACGGCGCCGTTGCGCCGGACGCCGGTCACGCGCTGCACATGACCTCGCATATTTTTGTCGCGCTGGGTCTTTGGGATGATGTGATCGCGATGAACGAGCAGGCGGTGTCGGTCGTCAACGCGCAGCGCAAGGCGGCGGGCAAAGACCTCGCTTTTTGCGGGCATTACCCGTCGTGGCTCGTCTATGGCTATCTGCAAAAGCGCAATCTTGATCGCGCGCGCTATTATATCGACGGGTGCCGCGCGCTGGCGATGAAAGAACTTGAAGCGCGCGCTCCAAGCGATCCCGATCCCGATAATTCGCTATCCGGCTCGTATCTTTATGTTCGCACCATGCTCGCGGCCGACACGGGCGAGTGGAACAGCGCCGACGATGTGCCGATGGAAAACGCCTCCAACTGGGAGAAATTCGAGGCCGCCTACGGCGCTCTCCTCGGCGCTAATGCGCGCGCTGATCGCGTTGCGCTTTCGGCGGCCGCTGCAGAGCTTGACCGGCTGGCGCCCATATTGACGGCCGAGCTCGATAGCAGCGGCGACACCAGCGCCGCACGCCGCGCTGCGATTGACGCGACGCGCCTGCAAGGTGCGGCGCTGGCAATGCTGCGCGCCGGAGACACGGACGTCGGCATCGCTGCCCTCACAAAGGCGGCGGGGATCGAAGCCTCGGCGCCGGTCGAATTCGGCCCGCCTTTTGTCGAAAAACCGTCGCACGAATTGCTCGGCGACGAATTGCTTCGCCTTAAACGGTTTGCGGAGGCGGCGAGCGCTTACCGGACGGCGCTTGCCCGTACGCCCGGGCGAACCTTGGCGATCGAAGGCCTTACAACCGCTGAACGCGGGATGAAGTGAGCTGGGCCGTCAGCCTCGCGTGAGGATTGCGGCGATCTCGTCTTTGAGATGCACGCGTTCGCGTCTCAGCGCCTCTTCATGCTCGCTGGTCGCGACCTCGACCCTTGTTTCCAGCCGATGAATTTCGCGGTTAAGCGAGTGATACTCGTCGGCAAGGCGGCTGAAATGCGCGTCGCCTGATTTCAAGGCATGTATTTTTTCAACAGAGTCCGGAAATTCTTCGGCGAGTTCGTGCGGCGTATGCGTCATGGCTCTCGTGCTTCCCTGTTTTGAGCGCTGGATCGTCCGGCGCGCCTGACGGCAGGATAACCGGATGGCACGGGCGGCGTTTGAGCGAGATCAAGCCGGCCTGTCGGTTAATTTCCGCCTTGCGCCGCCCTGAATCAGCTATCTTTCGAATCATGGACACGCAAGCGGTTTTCGCCGCGCTCAACATTTTTGGGCTTTTCGTCTTCGCGGTCTCTGGCGCGCTGACGGCGCTCAGGAACGATCTCGATATTTTGAGCGTGATTATGACCGCGTTCATCACGGGCGTTGGCGGCGGTACGATACGCGATGTGCTGCTCGGGGAATTTCCGGTGTGGTGGATCCGCGATACGACAGCGGTCACCATCTGTCTTGCGGGGGCGATCGCTGCGATGATCGCGCAGCCCGCGCTCGCGTCGCGCCTCAAGGCGCTGATCTGGGCGGACGCGCTCGGCCTTGCGGTCTTTTCAATACTGGGGACGCAGGCAGCGCTCGCGTCCGGCGCGCCGGCGTTCATCGCGATCTTTCTCGGCGCAGTCTCCGCGACCTTCGGCGGACTCATCCGCGACGTGTTGCTGAACGAGCCGTCGCTGTTCATGAAACAGGATATTTATGTGACGGCGGCGCTCGCCGGCGCGGCGGCCTATGTCGGCCTCCTCGAGCTTGGCGTCGCGAGCGCCATCGCCGCGCCGGTTGCGGCGATCGCCGCCTTCGCGATCCGCTCTGCGGCGATCATCTTCAATATTTCAGTCCCCAAGGTCGGCCGACCGAGACGAAACGAGCTGTAAACGCGACGGGCCGACTTATGGGCCGCCGCCATCTCGTCTTACTGTCGCCTGCCGAACACGAGGGAGAGATTATCATGAGAGCCGCGTTGGTATTGACGGCGCTGATGGCGGCGGCTTGTGCGCGCGAACAGGCTCCGGCACTCATTGAGGCCGCCGGCGCCCCAGCCGCTTCGCCGGCTGTGAAAGTCGAAACTCTTGCGACCGGCCTTAAGTTTCCGTGGAGCATGGCGTTCACGCCGGACGGCGACATTCTGATCGTCGAAAAAACCGGCGGCCTCAGGGTCTTCCGCAACGGCGCGCTGCTGTCTGACGCGGTTTCAGGCCTTCCCGGCGACGTCATGATCAATGCCGATAGCGGCTATCATGACATCACGCTCGATCCCGATTTTGTGACGACCAGGCGGGTCTTCATCGCCTATGCGCAAGGGGACGACGACGCGAACCGGCTCGCGGTCTGGCGCGCGCGGCTGGAAAACGGCCGGCTCGTCGATGGCGTGGTAATTTTCCGCGCGGCGCCTGACAAGAAGGGACCTAGCCATTCGGGCGGTCGCATGGCGTTTCTCGCCGATAAGACCTTTCTCGTCAGCGTTGGCGATGGATATGACTACAGGAACGAAGCGCAAAACCTGTCGTCGGATCTTGGTAAAATTCTGCGCCTTGATCGCGACGGCAATCCGCCTGCGGATAATCCGTTTGCCGGCAGGGCCGACGCTCGTGCGGAAATTTACACCTACGGCCATCGCAATCCGCAGGGCCTGACAACTGATCCTGAAACCGGGGCCGTGTGGGAAGAAGAGCACGGCCCGCGCGGCGGCGATGAAATCAACCGCCTGACAGCGGGCGCCAATTACGGATGGCCGTTGACGACGAACGGCATCGACTATGACGGAACGCTTGTCT
>JBBTJH010000251.1:0-7430 GCA_038059555.1 Pseudomonadota bacterium
CTCCGCTCCCCCGTTTACGGGGGAGCTGTCGCGAAGCGACTGAGGGGGCGCGCTCTATCCGCGAGGGTTGACCGTGCGGAAAGAGCCCCCTCAGTCACGCTGGCGCGTGACAGCTCCCCCGCAAAAGCGGGGGAGCGGAAGCGGGCCGATTTTATAGTCTTATGAACTTCACCTTCCGCACGGTCCCCTCCGTCATCTTCGAGCCCGGCGCCTCCGCTCGCCTTGGGGAGATCGTCAGCTCACGCATGAAACGCCCCGTCATCGTCACCGACAAGGGGATCGTTTCCGCGGGGCTGATCAATCCGGCGCTCAAAAGCCTGAAAGAAGAACGCGTCGACTTTCACCTTTTCGACGGGATCGAGGCGGACCCGCCGGCGCGAATCGTTCGCCAGTCCGTTGAAATCGCGCGCGCGCACAAGGCGGACGGCGTCATCGGCTTTGGCGGCGGCTCGTCGATGGACACGGCGAAGATCATCGCGGTCCTTTTGAACTCGTCGCAAAAGCTCGAAGAAATTTACGGCACGGGCAATATCAAGGGCGGCAGAGCGCCGCTGGCGCTTGTTCCGACGACGTCCGGCACGGGGTCGGAAGTCACCGACATCGCGGTCGTCACCACCGACGACGATCAGAAAATGGGCGTCCTCGGCGACCAGATGTTCGCCGATGTTGCGATTTTGGACCCCCTGTTGACGCACGGCCTGCCGCGTCACGTCACGGCCGCGACGGGCGTCGACGCGATGGTGCACGCGATTGAGGCCTATACGAACCGCCATCGGAAAAACCCGGTGAGCGACGCGCTGGCGCGCGAGGCGCTAAGGCTTCTCTCCTCCAACATCGTCGCCGCCTGCGAGACGCCCGGCGACGCGGCCGTCCGAGCCGACATGCTGCTCGGCGCGATGCTCGCAGGGCAAGCCTTTACAAATTCGCCGGTCGGCGCAGTGCACGGCATGGCCTATCCCTTGGGCGCGCTCTTCCACATTCCGCACGGTCTATCGAACTCGCTGATGCTGGAACCGGTGCTGCGTTTCAACGCGGGCGCCGCCGCGCCCCTCTACGCCGAGCTTGGCGACGTCATCGGCGCCAACTCGACCGGCGGATTTGCCGAGCGCGCCGACGCGTTCATCGGAAAACTGATGGATATCGTCTCCGCGACCGGCGTCGAGCGGCGCCTCTCCAATCTCGGCATCTCGCACAACGATCTCCCCCGCATGGCCGAGGACGCGATGAAAGCGCAGCGCGTCATGCAAAATAATCCGCGCGAGGTGACGTATGAGGACGCGCTGAGGATGTATGGGGAAGTGCTATAGGGGTGAATAGTGAATGGTGAATGGCGCCTGAACCGCGCCTCTTGCTTATTCACCATTCACCATTCACCATTCACGAATGACCCGCGCCCGCTACAAACACTTCCTCCCCCTCCAAACCCGCTGGAGCGACAACGACATCTACGGCCATGTCAACAATGTCGCTTATTACGGCTATTTCGACACCATCGTGAATGAGTATCTGATCTCGGTCGGCGCGCTCGACATTCATACGGGCGCCGTCATCGGGCTCGTCGTCGAAACGGGGTGCAAATATGCCGCGCCGCTGGCGTTTCCGGAAAAGCTCGACGGCGCGCTGCGTGTTGCAAAGATCGGCAATTCCTCCGTGCGGTATGAACTCGCGATATTCAAGGCCGGCGAGGACAAGCCCGCCGCCGAGGGGCATTTCATTCATGTCTATGTCGACCGCGCGACGCGGAGGCCGGTCGCCCTGCCGGCGGAATTGCGAAGGGCGCTGGAACGAGTTTCCGCGTAGATCGGCCCCTCACCCGCTCCCCCGGCTTGCGCCGGGATCGCTGGCCTCTCCCAAGGGAGAGGCGAAGCGCCCCTTGCCTCTCCCTTGGGAGAGGCCAGCCGCGCCCTTCGCGCGGCGGGTGCGGGGGTAAGGTCAACTCATCCGCGCCCCGATCGTCGTCCGGTGCAGCAATCGTTCGTGCCCGGAATATCCTCCTGTCGCCATGTGGAGCACCGAGCGGTTGTCCCACATCAAAAGCGTTCCCGGCGTCCATTTGTGGCGATATTGAAACGCGTGGCCCGTCTGCCAGCGATAGAGATCGCCGAGCAGCGTCATTCCTTCATCGGCGTCCATCCCCTCAACGCCGATGATATAACCGGCGCAGCCGTAAAGCGCCGCGCGGCCGGTTTCGGGATGGGGGCGAATGAAGGGGTGCGCCTGTGTCGCCATCGCTTCATCCGAGGGGCGAATATCCATGGCGCGGCGCGCGTCGTTCACGCCATAGGCGCCAGCCTTCGCGTAGCCCGCGCGCGCGGAATGAATGGCGCGCTTGCCGTCGATGCGCGCGCGCAATTCGGCAGGCATTTGAACGAGCGCCATCGCCTGATTGGCGAAGAGCGTATCGCCGCCGACCGGCGGGATCTTGATCCCGTAAAGGCAGGTTCCCGCCGGCGGCGTTTTCTGAAAGCTCCAGTCGGTGTGCCACGCTTCAGCGAAGATCGGCCCCGTCTCTGACGCCGCGCGCGCGACCGCGATGACGTGCTTCCTGCCCGCAATCGGCGCGATGAACGGATCGTCGCCGAACGGACCAAAATGCAGAGTGAACCGCTCAAGATCGTCGTCCGACATTTTCTGATCGGGAAAGGCCAGCACGAAATGCGCGAGCCACGCCGCACGAATGTCGGCGATCACGCTGTCAGACAGCGGCCTTGCGAGATCGACGCCGCGAACGCTCGCGCCGCAAGCCTCGCCAGTGGGGATGATGTCGAGGGTCATGGGGCGATTATACCATGGTTCGTCACGGAATCCTGCTCCGCCGGTTACGGCCAGGGCCAAAGCAGAAAGTTTTCGTCACTCCGGGGCATGACGCGGTCGCCAACCCGGGGTCCGCCTTTCCGCATGAGAGGGCGCCATGGAGACCGGGTTCCGCGAGCCGCACGGCCCGAAATGACGGAGGAAAGATCAAATGAGATTGCCGTTTGCGGAAGAGCGCAAGCAAGCGCCCCTACAAAATCGCCTCGTCCATGCCGACTTTCGCGACGTCATAGCCGCGTTTCAAGTCAGCGATGTGTTTGGCCATCCACTCGGCCGCGAGCGCGCCGTCGCGGGCGGCGAACGCCTCGACGAGATTTTTTTGCGCGTTCAAGATGCGGTCTTTCGCCTTCGGCGCGCGCGCGATGACGTGGCGCAGGCTCTCGCCGATCATGATGTTCAAAGATTGGAGCATCGCCAGCATGATGCGGTTGTCGAGGCCTTTGGCGATCGCCTGAAAGAATTCGACCGCGCCTGCAACCGTTGCTTCGTGATCTTTGTCGGGCGCTTCTTCCAGCGACGCGCGCACAATTTTGAGCGCCGCGATTTTGTCCTTGGGCAAACGCTTGGCGGCAAGTCGCGCGGCCTCCGGATACATGGTCGCGAGCGCATCGAAGACTTCCGAAAAAGTGACGCCGCCGAGCGCGAAACTTTTGGAGGCGGCCGCCGCGATATCGGCCGCGACGGGGCGGCGAATAAAGAATTTTTTCGCCGGGCCGCGCACGATAAGGCCCGTTTGTTCGAGAAGCCGCAGCCCTTCGCGGACGGTCGAGCGCGTCACCGCAAACTGCGCGCAAAGATCCGCTTCCGTCGGCAGATGCGCGCCGTCGCTTAGCGAGCCGTCGCTGATCTTGGCTTCGATCGCGCGAAAGACCTTCATATAGGCCGGCGCGCGCTCGAGCGGTTGAAAGGCTTTTGTCACTACGCGCTCGCCTCGAAAAGCTGGCGGCCGATCAGCATGCGGCGGATCTCCGACGTGCCGGCGCCGATCTCGTAGAGTTTCGCGTCGCGCAAAATCCGTCCCGCCGGATAATCGTTGATATAGCCGTTGCCGCCGAGCAGCTGGATCGCGTCGAGCGCAACCTGCGTCGCTTTTTCGGCCGCATAAAGGATGCAGCCCGCCGCGTCCTGTCTTGTCGTTTCCTTGCGGTCGCAGGCGGCGGCGACGGCGTAAACATAGGCCTTGCACGCGTTCATCGTCGTGTACATGTCGGCGATTTTCCCCTGCACCAGCTGGAATTCGCCGATTGATTTGCCGAATTGTTTGCGGTCGTGAACATAGGGCATGACGATATCCATCGAGGCTTGCATCAGCCCCAGGCATCCGCCCGCCAGCACCGTGCGTTCGTAATCGAGCCCGCTCATCAAAATGCGGACGCCGTCGCCCTCGGCCCCAATGAGGTTTTCGGCCGGCACTTCGCAGTCCTCGAACACAAGCTCGCCGGTGTCGGAGCCGCGCATGCCGAGCTTGTCGAGTTTTTGCGCGGTTGAAAACCCTTTAAACCCCTTCTCGACGATGAAAGTCGAGATGCCGCGCGATCCTTTTTCGGGCGCGGTTTTGGCGTAGACGGCGATAACGTCCGCCGTCGGACCATTGGTGATCCACATTTTGTTGCCGTTCAAAATATAGCGATCGCCTTTTTTCTCGGCGCGCAGCTTCATCGAGACGACATCGGACCCGGCGCCGGGCTCGGACATCGCGAGCGCGCCGAGATGCTCGCCGGAGATGAGCTTCGGCAGATAGCGAGCCTTTTGTTCTTTCGAGGCGTTCAAATTGATCTGGTTGACGCAAAGATTTGAATGCGCGCCGTAGGAAAGCCCGACCGAGCCGCTGCCGCGCGAAATTTCCTCAACCGCGACGCAGTGCGCGACATAGCCGAGCCCCGCGCCGCCAAATTCCGGATCGGCCGTCACGCCAAGAAGCCCGAGGCTCCCGAGCTCCGGCCAGAGATCGCGCGGAAATTCGTTCTTCGCGTCAATCTCGGCCGCCCTGGGGCTCAGCTTGTCCTCAACCCAGCGCCGTATCACCTCGCGCATTTCCTCGACTTCTTCCGGGAGGCCGAAATTCAGATGCGGGATGTTGCTGGCCATGAGATCACCTTCCTGACGGCCGCTCTTAACGGCCTTTCAACGATCATTATCATATATTGCTATTGTCGGACAATAGGATTATTGAGGGCTTGGCGCTTAAGGCGGGGAGTGCGGAGAAAAATGATCGCTCAGCGACTATTTGCGGCGGGATTGCTGGCGCTCGGCGCGGCGGCGGTCGTTATTGGAACCGGAATTTTTCTCCTTGGGCCGGCTCATGTCGCCAATCTCATCTCTTTCGTCCTCTACACGACGGGTGGCGCGGGCGACGCGCTCGGCGCGCCGGACACCGACAACGAGATACGCTTTTATTCCGTCCTTTGGATCGCTTTTGGCGTCATCGCCATTCGCGCCGCGCGGGTCTTGCCGCAGTCTCTCGGCCTTGCCCGCTTGTTGCTCGCAATCTTTTTCGCCGGCGGCGCGGGCCGCGCGCTGTCTTTATCGAGCGTCGGCGCGCCGCATCCCCTCTTCGTTCTGTTGATGTGGACCGAGCTTCTTGCCTCGCCCGCCCTTCTCCTATTGTCATTGCAAATGAAATCCCCTGACGCGCGCAAAACAACGAGACATTGATGGGACGCTTTCACTCACAGATCGACACCGGCTCGGAGGGCTTTGCCGCCAACCGCGCGGCGATGGAAAAACTCGTCGCGGAGCTTAAGGCGAACACGGCCAAAGTCGCGGAAGGCGGCGGCCCGCGTTACGCCGATCGCCACAAGGAACGCGGCAAGCTGCTGGCGCGAGAGCGCATTGAACGCCTTGTCGATCCCGGTGCGCCTTTCCTCGAACTTGGCGGGTTCGCCGCGTGGGAGATGTATTCGGGCGACGTCAACGGCGCGGGCGTCGTCACCGGCATCGCCCGCATTTCTGGCGTTGAATGCATGATCGTCGCCAATGACCCGACGGTCAAAGGTGGGACCTATCATCCGCTCACCGTCAAAAAACATTTGCGCGCGCAGGAGATCGCCGCGGAAAATCGCCTCCCTTGCGTTTATCTCGTCGAGTCGGGCGGCGCCTTTCTGCCGATGCAGGACGAGGTCTTTCCGGACAAGGACGATTTCGGCCGCATCTTTTACAATCAGGCGACCATGTCGGCGGCGGGCATTCCACAGATTGCCGTCGTCCACGGAAGCTGCACGGCCGGCGGCGCCTATGTGCCGGCGATGTCCGATGAAGCGATCATCGTCCGCCGGCAGGGGACGATTTTTCTCGGCGGCCCGCCGCTCGTCAAAGCCGCGACCGGCGAGATTGTCTCGGCCGAAGATTTGGGCGGGGGCGACGTTCACACGCGCGAATCAGGCGTTGCCGATCATCTGGCGGAAGATGACGATCACGCGCTCGGCCTCGCGCGCCAGATCGTCTCGCGGTTGAACTGGGTGAAACAGGGATCGCTCGTCTGCGCCGATCCTCGCCCGCCCGCTTATGACCCCAAAGAAATCTACGGCGTCGTCGAGCGCGATATCAGAAAGCCTTACGACGCGCGCGAGATCATCGCGCGCATCGTTGATGCTTCCATCTTTGACGAATTCAAGCCGCTGTTCGGATCTACGCTTGTCGCGGGGTTCGCGCATATTCACGGATTTCCGGTCGGCATTCTCGCCAATAACGGCATTCTCTTTTCGCCGAGCGCGCAAAAAGGCGCCCATTTCATCGAGCTTTGTTGCCAGCGGAAAATTCCGCTGGTCTTTTTGCAAAACATCACCGGTTTCATGGTGGGGCGTTCCGCCGAAGCCGGCGGCATCGCCAAAGACGGCGCCAAGCTCGTGACCGCCGTCGCGACCGCGCGCGTGCCGAAATTCACCATCGTCGTCGGCGGCTCTTACGGCGCCGGCAATTACGGCATGTGCGGCAGAGCCTATGGCCCTCGCTTTCTTTTCATGTGGCCGAATGCGCGCATCTCCGTCATGGGCGGAGAACAGGCGGCGAGCGTTCTTGCAACGGTGCGCCGCGAAGGGCTTCGCAAGGGCGAAGAATGGAGCGCGGCCGACGAGGAAACCTTCAAGAACAAAATCAGAGCCGATTACGATGCGCAAGGATCGCCCTATTATTCCTCGGCGCGGCTCTGGGACGACGGCATCATCGACCCCGCTCAAACGCGCGATGTTTTGGGATTGTGCATTTCGGCGAGCTTGAATGGACCAGTAGAAGCGACGAAGTTTGGCGTGTTTAGGATGTAGCGCCGCTTCCGCTCCCCCGCTACTTGCGGGGGAGCTGTCGCGAAGCGACTGAGGGGGCGCACTCTCTCCGCGAGGGCAGCACGCGCGGAAAGAGCCCCCTCAGTCACGCAAGTGCGTGACAGCTCCCCCGCAAGAGGCGGGGGAGCAAAATTAAGAACAGCTTACCGTGCGACGGGCGAATAAAGGAATTTTGAGCCGATGACCTACCAACACCTCACCATCTCCGCCGACCCTCTTGGCGTCGCACGCGTCACGCTCAATCGCCCGGAGGTCAAAAACGCATTCAACGAACAGTTGATCGCCGAGATCGCCGACGCGATGAACGCGTTGTCGAAAGACGCCTCCGCGCGCATTGTC
>JBBTJH010000252.1:0-19075 GCA_038059555.1 Pseudomonadota bacterium
AGCGTCGGCCCCTTGGGGACGGCCCAGGACTTCAGGACTCCATCCATCTCCAGGCGCAGGTCGTAGTGCAGCCGCCGCGCCTGATGGCGCTGGATGTAGAAGCGGTTCCCGCCCGCCGGGGCCACCCCGGGGCCGGGCTCGGGCGTCGGCGTTTCCATTAGCTTGAGGCTGTCGGGCCCGCCTGCTTCAACACTCATCATTGCTTTCATCGGAATTTCCTGCGGGGTCGGCTTGCGTCCGGCGCGCATCTTACGCATGGTCACGCCCGCTACAACGGGCTTGGGCATATCCTTTTGAGGAGGAATTCGATGCGTATCCTTTCTGCGGCGCTTGCTTTCGCGCTGCTTGCGTCCTGCGCGACCGCCGCCAAGGCGACGCTCAACGACCGTTTTCGCGCCATTGGCCTGTCGCCGGATATGGCCGACTGCATGGTCGACGATATCGATCAGCGGCTCGACGATCGCGATCTTCGCGATCTTGCGGATTTTACGGTCGGCCTCTCGCGCGCCGACAGCCCGCTTGAAGCGATCGACAGCCTGCGCCGGATCGACAACCCGCGCGCCGTCGCCGCTATCGGACGCGCGGCGTTTTCCTGCGTGACCGGCTTCATCAGGTGAACGAGGCGCAAGCGCCGGCCACCAACGCCGCCCACCAGAAGACCGACCCTTACGCGTGGTATGTGCTGACGATCCTGACGATCGTCTACACCTTCAATTTCGTCGACCGGCAGATCATCGCGATCGTGTCGCCGGCGATCAAGGAAGAGCTTGGGTTATCGGATTCGATGCTCGGCCTTTTAAAGGGCCTCGCATTCGCCGTTCTTTATACGATGGTCGGGATACCGATCGCCTGGCTCGCCGATCGCAAGAACCGCGTCAACATCGTGACGATCTCGCTCGCGGTGTGGTCGGCGTTCACCGCGCTGTCGGGTCTCGCCGCGAACGCTGCGCAACTCGCGCTCGCGCGCGTCGGCGTCGGCATCGGCGAGGCGGGCGGCTCGCCGCCGTCGCATTCGATCATCTCCGATTACTTCCCAAAGGAGAGGCGCTCGACCGCGCTAGCGCTTTATTCGCTGGGGATACCCTTCGGTCAGATGCTTGCTTTTCTGGGAGGCGGCTGGGTGTTGCAACATCTTGGATGGCGCAACGCATTTCTGATTGTCGGCATTCCGGGGATCGTGCTCGCAATCCTCCTGAAGCTGACGGTCAAGGAGCCGATTCGCGGCGCGAAAGACGCCGGCGCGCCGTCTGCGCCGGTCTCGTTTCGCGAAGGCGCGAAAGCGCTCCTCTCCATTCCCTCGTTCTGGGGACTTCTGATTGCAGCGACAGCGGCGTCTTTCACCGGCTACGGCGTCGCCATGTGGGCGGTCGATTTTTACAAACGCACTTACGCCATTCCCGCCGAAGCGATCCAGACGATCACCATTCCGCTCGGAATTTTGAATGGCGTCGCTTACGGCATCGGGACTTATCTCGGCGGTATGCTGACCGATCATTTCGGCAAGAAGAACAAAGGCGCCTATGCGCTGATCCCGGGGCTCGGCATGTTGCTGACGATCCCCGTAGGCGTGTTGCAATTATGGTCGCCGACTTCGACCATGGCGCTCTTTTGGACCGCGCCGTTCCTCGTCGGCCTTGGGCTTTATCTCGGCCCGACATGGGCGTTGGTGCAAACGCTCGCGCCCGCCAATATGCGCGCTTTTGCTGTCGCCTTTATGTTCTTTATCCTGAATATCATCGCGCTCGGCTTTGCGCCGCTTTGGGTCGGGGGGCTCTCCGATCTTTTCGCCCAAAGCTACGGCGAAGTGACCGGATTGCGGCTCGCGCTAACGACGCTCGTTTTGTCGAGCTCGATCGCGGTGATCGCCTTCTTCTGGACAGCGAAAAAACTGCCCGCCGACTGGGCGCGGGCGACGGCGGGCGCCGGATAAAAACGACTGACTGAAAAAGCGAAACGCCCGCGCGCCCCCAAAAGCGCTGCGAGCGTTTCGCCCCCCTCGAGCCCGGCTTGCGCCGGACTACCCCTTCCGGTTCCGCACCGAGAACGAAAATCCTGCGAACGCCATCGCCGCGAGGCTGAAAAACTGGGCGCTGTCGGCGGGCGTGACCTCGGCCGCGTGCGCGCCGCCGGAAAAAGCGACGGCTGCGGCTGCGAGCGGGAGGATCGTCCTGATAAGAGACATGGGGGCCTCGATTTGGGCTAAGTGAGAGGTTTCGGGCCGCTGCAATTCAAGATTGCGGCCAAAGTCGATTTTCCCCCGTCCGCGCCTTGTTCCCGGCGGCGGCGAACCGCTATAGCCCCAACGAAATACCGCCGAGAAAGGTCCCTTTCCCCGTCATGTCCCGCATCCTGATTACGTCTGCGCTGCCCTACATCAACGGCATCAAGCACCTCGGCAATCTCGTCGGGTCGATGCTGCCGGCCGATGTCTATGCGCGCTTCCAACGGGCGAAAGGCGAGGAGGTGCTGTTCCTCTGTGCGACCGACGAGCACGGGACGCCGGCTGAGCTTGCCGCCAGAGCGGCCGGGCAAACGGTCGAGAAATATTGCGAGGAGCAGCACGAGATCCAGAAGCGGGCCTGCGCTCAGTTCGCGCTCTCCTTCGATCATTTCGGCCGCTCGTCGAACCCGCAGAACGAAAGGCTGACCCAGCACTTCGCGGCCGTCCTTGAAAAGAACGGCCTCATCGAAGAGCGGACCGACCGCCAGATCTATTCTGTCGACGATCAGCGCTTTCTCCCCGACCGCTATGTCGAGGGAACCTGCCCGCATTGCGGTTATGAAAAAGCGCGCGGCGATCAGTGCGACAATTGCGGGCGCCTGCTCGACCCGATCGAGCTGAAAGATCCCTATTCGTCGATTTCGGGATCGCGCAACATCGAGGTGAGGGAAACAAAACACCTCTATCTGCTGCAATCGAAATTGCAGCAGCCGATTTCCGACTGGGTGGCGTCAAAGCCGGGCTGGCCCGCGCTGACGAAATCGATTGCGGGGAAGTGGATCAAGGAAGGCCTTCAGGACCGCTCGATCACCCGCGATCTTTACTGGGGCGTGCCGGTGGCGGCGGACGGCGTGGCGCGCGCCGGGTTTGAAGCCAAAGTCTTCTATGTCTGGTTCGACGCGCCGATCGAATATATTGCGTGTACGGAGGAATGGGCGGAGTCGGGCGCCGGAAGAAACTGGCGGTCGTGGTGGCGTCTGGATGAGGGCGCCGGCGACGTTCGCTATCTGCAATTCATGGGCAAGGACAATGTCGCGTTCCACGCGGTCTCCTTCCCGTGCACGATCATCGGCTCGAAAGAGCCGTGGAAAACCGTCGATGCGCTTAAGTCGCTGAACTGGCTCACCTGGTATGGCGGGAAATTTTCGACCAGCGAAAAGCGCGGCATCTTCATGGATCAGGCGCTGGAGCTTTTGCCGGCCGATTACTGGCGCTGGCATTTGATGGCGAACGCGCCGGAATCGGACGACGCCTCGTTCACGCTTGAGCATTTCGCGTCCGTCGTGAACAAGGACCTTGCCGATGTTCTCGGCAATTTCGTCAACCGCATCACCAGGTTTTGCGCCTCGAAATTCGGGGAAGCGGTTCCGGCCGCCGGCGCTTACGGCGAGACGGAAGAAAACCTGATCGCATCGCTCGACGCGAAAATCGCCGCCTATTCGGCCGCGCTCGAAGCGATGGAATTCAGGAAAGCCTTCGCGGAGCTGCGCGGGATCTGGGTCGCCGGGAACGAATATCTGCAAATCGCGGCGCCGTGGACCGCGTTCAAGACAGATCCCGATCGCTCAGCCGCAGCGGTGCGGGCGGGATTGAACCTTATCGTTCTCTTCGCCGCGCTCTCTGCGCCGGTCATTCCGGAGACCGCTGAGAAAATGGGCAAAGCCTTCGGGCTCATGGGCGACGATCTTTTCCCGTGGCCGACATCAGCGCGCGAGGCGCTCTCGCGCCTCAAGCCCGGCAGCAAGTTCGACCTGCCCGACGTTCTTTTCAAAAAGATCGAAGACGAGCAGGTTCAAGAGTGGCGCGTTAAATTCGGGGCGGAGTAGGGGATATGGGTCCGGCGTTTTCCATTCTTGGCATTTTGTTTCTCAGCGGCATGCTGCTGTTCATGCTGCTTGTCATGTTCATGGCCGCTTCAACAAAAGGCGGCGGCGGTCTCGGCGGCCGTCCGATACTGACAGCGTTTCTTTTTTCCTTTGCGATCGCGTTGATGGCGGGGCCCGCGATCACGCTGACCATGGGGTCGACCTATTCTAACGAGCACGCGTTCCGGATGTTTTTTGGACGCCAGCCCGGAGCGAATGTGAAGTTTCTGGGCAACGCCTCGGGCGGCGGGGTTGATTACTCTAACATCATGCTGAGTTTTGAACTCGGTGAGGCGAGAAAGTTTGAGACATTCGCCGCCTCGGCCCAGCTGAAACTCTCCCCGACCGCGCAAATTCCCGAAGCAAACACGAAGGAGGTTCCGGAGTGGTGGGCGCCGGAAGATTGTCCGACGCCGGTAGATGTCTACATCGGCGCGCCGGATTCGACTTGGGACGAGAAGTGGGCGACCTATTGCGTCGACACTCGTCGCATTTACGCCTACGCATCGTGGGTAAAATAAGGTTGCCCTTTGAGGGTTCGATGAAATCCAGCTTCTCCCCCGAAGTCCCCGCAGAGCTCGTAGCGGGATTGTCGTATTGACCGCTGAACAAGGGGCGTGACTGTTCAGGCGGTTACCAACAGGAGGTCTGCGTGCGCGCTATTGCGATTGTCTTGTTTCTCGTCCTTTCGGCGATCGCCGCGCTTCATGCCTATTGGGCGTTCGGCGGCTTGTGGCCCGCTGAAGACGAGAAGGCCCTTATCAACACAGTTATTGGCGCGCCGCATCTGGATCACATGCCGGGGACGGGGCCGACGCTCGTCGTCGCCGCTTTGATCTTTCTGGCGGGGCTTGTCGCCCTTGCCGCGAATGGAAGCCTCCCCTTTGCGCCGCAAGGCCTCGCGCGCATCGGCGCCTTCGGGGCCGGGTTGATTTTTGTCGCGCGCGGCATAGCCGGCCTCGCGGGGCTCTCTATCTTCAAGATCTGGATCGCCGAGCCGTTTGCGACGCTCAATGTGCAATTCTATTCGCCGTTGTGCGTGGCGATCGGCGCAGGATTTCTCGTTCTCGCGCTGACCGGCCGAAACGCCGCCTACGGCGGCTCCTCATGATGAGGAGGGAGAAGAGACGAGCGGTTTGAGTACGTCCGAAATTGAACTGGAGAATAAAAATGAAATCCCTCTTTTCCCTCCAAGGCCGCACCGCGCTCGTCACCGGCGGGTCGCGGGGCATCGGCAAGATGATTGCGCGCGGATTTCTGGAGCATGGGGCGCGCGTCTATATCTCGTCGCGCAAGTCTGAGCAGTGCGAACAGGCGGCCGAGGAGCTTTCGAGCTACGGCAAATGCGTCGCCATCCCGCAGGACGTCTCGACCATCGAGGGCTGCAAGATATTGGAGCGCGCCTACGGCAAGTACGAGACCTCGCTCGATATTCTCGTCAACAACGCCGGCGCCGCCTGGGGCGCGGAGTTTGACGACTTCCCCGAAAGCGGCTGGGACAAGGTGATGGATCTGAATGTCAAGTCGCCCTTCTTCCTGACGCAGACTTTGCACGCGCGGATGAAAGCGGCCGCGCGCCCCGAAAAGCCCGGCAAAGTGATCATGATCGCCTCGATCGACGGCATCCGCATCAATCCGTGGGAGACGTATCCCTATCAGGCGTCGAAGGCGGCGCTCATTCACCTGACGCGGCGGATGGCGGCGCGGCTGATCAGGGACAATATCTGCGTCTCGGGGATCGCGCCCGGCGCCTTCGCATCGGAGATGAATAAATCCGCGCGCGATCACGAGGAGGTCGTTGCGAAAATGGTGCCGGCGGGACGCATCGGCTCGGAAGAAGACATGGCCGGGGCCGCGATCTTTCTTGCAAGCCGAGCAGGCGATTATGTCGTCGGCGACACGATCGCGGTTGACGGCGGCGTCGCCTATTCGAGCTTTGGACATTTTGGGGGCTAATCGGACGAGGGAACTACCATGATCGCGATCATCGGCAACACAGTCTCGCCTTATGTCAGAAAAATTCTCGTCATTTTGACGCTGAAGAAAATTCCGTTCGAGATCGATCCGATCGTTCCCTTCTTCGGCAATGACGACTTTGCGAAAATTTCTCCCGTTCGCCGGATACCAGTGCTGATCGACGGCGATATCGTGTTGAACGATTCATCCGTCATCGCGCAATATCTTGAAGAGACCTGTCCCTTTCCGTCCATTCTTCCCGCAACGGCGGCCGCGCGCGGCCGCGCGCGCTGGCTCGAAGAATACGCTGATGCGCGCATGGGCGACGTTTTCATCTGGAAAGCCTTCGGGCGCATGGTGATCGGGCCGGTCTTTTTCGGAACGACGCGGGATTTAGAAGCGCATCAAAAACTTCTCGATACGGAAGTCGTCGACGTGATGGAGTATCTTGAAGGCGTAACGCCGGCGGAAGGGTTCCTCTGCGGGAGCTTCGGGCTCGCGGATATTTCTGTCGCCGTGATGTTCCGCAACATGATGTATGCGCGCTGGACGCCGGACGCGGCGCGCTGGCCGAAGGTTGCCCGCTGGCTCGCCCTCGTTGATGCGCACCCTGCGATGGCGAAGGCGAATTTTTGGTCCGATGCGCTCGCTAGAACGCCGCCCGCCGAGCAGCGCGCCAAGGCGAGCGAGATCGGCCTTCGCGTCACCGATCAAACATACTTCGCAGATAAGCCGCGCCGCGGACCCATGACGCAGATCGGCTGACCTATGATTATCGGCATCGGCAACGACCTGATCGACATCCGCCGCATTGAAAAGACCCTCGAAAAGCACGGGGACCGCTTCACCCATCGCCTCTTCACCGAGGTCGAACAGGCAAAATCCGACCGCCGGGCGGCGCGGGCCGCCTCCTACGCCAAGCGATTCGCCGCCAAGGAGGCCTGCGCCAAGGCCCTCGGGACCGGGCTCTCGAGGGGGGTATTCTGGCGGGATATGGGGGTTGTGAACCTCCCCGGGGGCAAACCGACCCTCAAATTGACCGGCGGGGCGGCGAAAAGGCTTGAAGAAATAACGCCGGCGGGCCACATCGCCGACATCCACCTGACCATAACGGACGAGTTCCCCTTGGCCCAGGCTATCGTCATCATCTACGCTCGGCCGGCGTCCTAGGGCCCGGCTGAAGCTCAGGCCGCCAACAAGCAAGGGTTCGACAGTCCAATGGCGTTCGATTTCAAACTAGGCAGCCTCAAATTCGGCGGCGGCGAGAAAAAACCTGACGCGCAGGCAAAACCCGAAATGACCGCCGCGGAAGAGGCGTGGGACCTCGCCAAAACGGTCTTTTATGCGGTCGCCATCGCACTCGTATTGCGGATCGTGATCTTTCAGCCGTTCAACATCCCGTCGGGCTCGATGAAGCCGACGCTCGAGGTCGGCGATTTCCTCTTCGTCTCAAAGCCCACTTATGGCTATTCGCGCGCGTCGCTCGTTTATCCGTTCACGCGCATGAACGCGCACGGGCGCATTCTGTCGAGCCGGGGTCCCGCGCGCGGCGAGGTTGTCGTCTTCAAGGACCGCAAGGACGGCAACAAGGATTACATCAAGCGCGTCATCGGCATGCCGGGTGATGAAATCCGGATGATCGGCGGGCATCTCAACATCAATGGCGAGCCGGTGAAAAAAGAATTCATCGGCATGTTCGACACCGATTGCGATCATTTCAAGCACACGCAGGCGCCGCGTTATCGCGAGACGCTGCCGAACGGCGTCTCTTACGTCGTGCAGGAGTGCCACGGCGATGAAGGCAATCTCGATTTTGTCGGACCCTACCGGGTGCCTGAAGGCCATTATTTCATGATGGGCGATAACCGCGACCAGTCGCAGGACAGCCGCGTCGAATCCCAAGTCGGCTACGTAGCGCTCGACGACATCGTCGGACGCGCCGAACGCATCTTCTTCTCGGTGGATGGCGATCGCGCGGCCTTCTGGCAAATCTGGAACTGGCCCTTTGCAATCCGCTACGGCCGAATCTTCGAACAGGTGAAATGAGCGCCAAAGGCCTTGCGGCTCTGCAGGAACGGATCGGCCATAAATTCGCCGACCTCAGCTTGCTGAAGCGTGCGCTGACGCACTCATCTCTCGCGGCGACGTCGAAGATCGGCGATCTTGAACGGCTTGAATTTCTCGGCGACCGCGTGCTCGGCCTGATCACGGCCGAGGCCTTGTGGCGGAAATATCCGAAAATGCGCGAAGGCGATTTGGCGCCGCGCTTCAATGCGCTCGTCCGCAAGGAAACCTGCGCCAAGGCGGCGCTCGCCTTCGGGATCGACGGGCTGATCAAGATGTCGGCGCAGGAAGAAGAGTCTGGCGGCCGGCGCAAGAAAGCGATCCTCGGCGACGCCTGCGAGGCGCTGCTCGGCGCGCTCTACATCGACGGCGGCATGGAAGCGGCGCAAAAGGCCTATGATCTTTATTGGACGCCGAACCTTGAATCGCTGTCGAAGCGCCATCGCGACGCCAAGACAACGATGCAGGAATGGTCGCAAGAGCGCGGGCTCGGCCCGCCGAAATACGAAACGGTGAATGCGGAAGGTCCGGCGCACGCGCCGGCGTTCACGATCGACGTGCATGTGCCGGGGTTTGACACGGTGCGCGGCGAGGGCCAGTCGAAACGCGCCGCGCAAATGGCGGCCGCAGCGGCGTTCCTGGTCAGAGAGAAAGTCTGGGTTGAAGATGAATAGCTTAGTTCCGCCGTCATCCCGTGCGCAATGCAGCGCGAAGCGCTGCGTTGCAGACACGGGATCCCGTCCCAACAGAGCGATCCCGGATCTGCGCAGCAGCATTGCATGCTGCAGCGCGTCCGGGATGACGGATATAGAATGACAAAGCGCTCCGCTTTCGTTGCAGTGATCGGCGCCCCTAACGCCGGGAAATCGACGCTCGTTAATGCGCTCGTCGGCGTCAAGGTTTCGATCGTCACGCAAAAAGTTCAGACGACGCGTGCGCGCATCAGAGGCATCGCCGTCGTCGATGACGCGCAGATCGTCTTCACCGACACGCCCGGCATTTTCTCGCCGCGCCGCCGGCTCGACCGCGCGATGGTTTCCGCCGCCTGGGAAGGTCTTGAAGGCGCCGACGCGATTGTCCTCGTCGTCGACGCCGCAGCCGAGCTTGGCAGCCCCTCGAAATCGACGGCCGACACGGAAATGATCATCGCCGAGCTGAGAAAGCGCGGTCGGAAAGCCGTTCTTGTCCTCAACAAGATCGACAAGGTCGCGCGGCTTAATCTTTTAAAGCTGATCGCCGATATGGGCGCTGAAGGCGTCTTTGAGGAGACGTTTCTCCTCTCGGCTGAGAACGGCGATGGGGTCAAGGATCTGAAGAAATACCTTGTAGGCCGCGCGCCGGCGGGCCCGTGGATGTACCCTGAAGATCAGCTCTCGGATATTTCAGATCGCCTGATGGCGGCCGAGGTGACGCGCGAGAAAATCTTCAAGCGCCTGCATCAGGAGCTTCCCTACGAGTCGACGGTCGAGACGACGTCGTGGACGCGCACCAAAAAGAACGAGCTGCGGATCGAACAGACGATTTATGTCAGCCGCGAAGGCCACCGCCCGATCGTCCTTGGCAAGAGCGGACAGACGCTGAAAACAATCGGCGAGGCCTCCCGCAAGGAGCTGACCGAAATATTCGGCGAGCCGGTGCATCTATTCCTGACCGTCAATGTCCGAGAAGGCTGGGCGGACGAAGCGGCGCGCTACCGCGAAATGGGTCTTGATATCGTCGATTGAGACGGCGGGCGCATCTTGCGAGCGCCGCCACCAGGGAGGAACGCCATGAGCACGTCCGCCGCCGCCGTTCGACATGAGCCGATGCTCATCGATTCGGCGCAGTCCTACGAGACGCCGCATCGATATTACAGATCCCTGCAGGACAAGGGCGCGGTTGCGATCACCGATATCGGCGTCTTCGTCGTGCTCAAGCACAAATACATGGACATGCTGCTCGACAATGCGAACACGCGTCAGTTCGAGCTTGAAGGGATGATGCTGCGCGGGATCAGCTCCGGGCCGCTCTATGAATTCTACCGCGACTCGATGCTGTTTTCGAACGGCGACGTTCACAAACGCCGCCGCGCGCCGATGGTGCGCACCTTCGCCTATAAGCTGATGGACGGGGTGAGACCGCGCGTCCGAGAGATCGCCGCAGAAGTCATTGAGGCGCATAAGGGGAAAGGCCCGGTCAACTTTCTCGATGCGTTTTCGCGTGCGATCCCCGCCCGCATTATTGCCGAAATTATCGGCGCGCCGCCGGAAGACTGGCCGCAATTTTCAAAATGGGTTGCCGACGCCGCGCGCGGAATCGGCTTTTTTTCGAGCGACGACCTTCCCGAAATAAACGCCGGGGTCGCCGCGCTGGTCGATTATGTGAAAGGCTTGCTGGAAGCGCGGGCGGGCGCCCCGCGCGAGGATTTCCTCACCTCTTACGCGCAGGCGACGGCCGCGGCTGGCAATCTCGACGAAAACGAGGTGCGCAACCAGATGTCGGGCGTCATTCTCGCGGGGTCCGACACGACGCGGACGGGAACGGCCTCGGTGCTGTCGCAGCTTCTTCAGCACAAGGATCAATGGGAGATGGTCTGCGCCGATCCCGACAAATGGAAAAAGGCGGCCGTTGAAGAAGGGCTGCGCTTCGATCCGCCGGTCGGGTCGGTGCCGCGCTTTACCTTGCGCGAGCTTGAAATAGAGGGCGTTGTCATTCCGGAAGGGCGCGTCGTCTCGATGTCGGTGCTCGCCGGTCTTCGCGATCCTGAGGTTTATCCGGACCCTGACCGGTTCGACATTCGCCGCGAGGGCTTGCCGCGCTGGAACATCGCCTTTGGCGGCGGCGCGCATCGCTGTCTTGGCGAAGCGCTGGCGCGGGCCGAAATGGAAGAAGCGATTGCAACGATCGCGCGCCTCGCGCCGCAAACGAAAATGATCGGCAAGCCGCCGACCATCAAAGGCGCAGCAGCGATCCGCCATATCGACGCGATGACGGTTGAATTCGGTTAAGCCCCGGCGTGGACAAACCACGACGCCGTATCGACTTCGACGCCGCCTTTCGTGGCAAAATCGCTGAAGACTTTTTCGATATCGCGCCGGATGGCGGCCTGAGAACTCTCCGGCAAATCGCGCACGAGATCGCCGATCGACATCGCCTTCAATACGAAATCGGCGGCCGATGACGGCGTCGATCCTTTGCCTGCGACAAAAATTCGCCCTCGCCATTCATTGAAGGCGATGTTGCTGAACCCGGCGCTGTTGAGAATTTCGCGCGGATAATCGGGGTCGGCGAAGGCGAAGGGGCCGGGCGCGCGCGGATCGGGTTTTGGCAAGACGATGTGTTTCGCCAGAACGCCGGTCACCAGCGAATTCCATGGATTTTCTTTGGGCGACATCCAGCAGGCGAAGGCGAGCCGTCCGCCGGGTTTTAGCGCGCGCCGCAAATTCTTGAACGCCGCGACCGGGTCGTCAAAAAACATGACGCCGAAGCTTGAGAAGACCAGATCATACGCCGCCGACTGCAGCGGCGCTTTGGTTGCGTCCGCGACGATCACGCTGACATTCGAAACGCCCGCCGTCGAGCAGCGCCTTAGCGTCTCGCCGGCGAGCGCCTGTGAAATATCGAGCCCGGTCGCGGTTCCCGTTGGGGCTGCGCTTTTTGCAAGCGCCATCGTCGTCGCGCCGCCGCCGCAGCCGACGTCGAGCACCGCTTCGCCCGGCTTGACGGCGGCTGCCTCGACGATCGCCGCGCTGAGCGGCCAGATCATGCCTTCAAAGGAGGGAAGGTTCGCAAGCCAAGCGTCGCCCCGGTCGCCGGCCCAATCTTCCTTTTTCATCCCGACCGGCGCTTTTTCGCTCATTCGATCCTCGCATTTCCTCGCCGGTCATAGACCAGCAGCGAGAGAGGCTCCAGCCATCCCCGCAGAATTATGCAGACGCCGCCTTTGTGGTAGCATGGGCGCAATGGAATTCACCGACGACGGCATCATACTTTCAGCGCGCGCGCATGGCGAGACCGCAGCCGTCGCCGAAATTTTTACGCCGCATCACGGCAAATGGGCGGGCCTCGTTTACGGCGGGCAGGGGCGAACGCAGCGCCCGGTGCTGCAACCCGGCAACGGCGTCAAAGCGCACTGGAAAGGAAGGCTCGACGAGAGCCTTGGTTTTTTTACGCTGGAACTGACGCATGCGCGCGCCGGCGAGTTGATGCAGGACCGCCTGTCGCTCGCCGGGTTGACGGCTGCCTGCGCGCTCGCCGCCGCGACTTTGCCCGAACGCGAAGCGCATGGCCGCGCCTATCACACCATGCGCATTCTTCTCGACCATCTGGGCGATATCGACATCTGGCCGGCGTTGATGGCGCGCTGGGAACTGGGGCTGTTGGCGGAGCTTGGCTTTGGATTGTCGCTCGACCAATGCGCGGCGACGGGGTCGAAAGAAAATCTCATCTACGTCTCGCCGAAATCGGCGTCGGCGGTCTCAGCCGAGGCTGGCGCGCCCTATAAGGAGAAGATGCTGCCGCTGCCGGCGTTCCTGCGCGACGCGAGCGCGGAGGCGACGCTCGCCGACGCCCTCGACGGCCTCAGGACAACCGGCCATTTCATCGAAACGCGGATATTGCACCTCGCCAATCAGGAACTGCCGGAAGCGCGGCGGCGGGTCGTCGAATTGCTGGCGTCCCGGCAATAGGGACTGGCCTTGGCGTCAGACTCTGCTATCTCCCGGCCATGGCAAAGACAAAGACCCGCAAAGGCGGCTCCGGAGAGCCCCCCAAGCCCGAAGAAATTTTCCTTGAGCCGTTCGACGAGGCGCTGTCGCGGCGCTATCTCGCCTACGCGCTGTCGACGATCACCTCGCGCGCGCTCCCCGATGTTCGCGACGGGTTAAAGCCCGTCCACCGGCGCATCCTTTATGCGATGCGCCAGATGCGGCTAAACCCGAAGGGCGGCTTCAAAAAGTCGGCGAAAGTCGTCGGCGAGGTGATGGGCAATTATCACCCGCATGGCGATCAGGCGATTTACGACGCGATGGTTCGCCTCGTTCAGGATTTTTCCGTTCGCGTGCCGCTGATCGACGGACAGGGGAATTTCGGGAATATCGACGGCGATAACGCGGCCGCGATGCGTTACACCGAAAGCCGGCTCACGGAAGCCGCGTCTCTCCTGCTCGACGGTATCGATGAGGACGCGGTCGATTTCCGCGACACCTATGACGGCGAGGGGAAAGAGCCGGTCGTTCTTCCCGCCGCGTTTCCGAATATGCTGGCGAACGGCGCCAACGGCATCGCCGTCGGCATGGCGACGTCAATCCCGCCGCATAATCCGGCTGAATTGATCGACGCGTGCCTTCATCTCATCAAGACGCCGAACGCGCGCACCGAAACCTTGCTCTCTTATGTGAAGGGGCCTGATTTTCCGACCGGCGGCGTGCTGATCGAACCGCACGAGGCGATGATCGAAGCCTATGCGACAGGGCGCGGCGGGTTTCGCGTGCGCGCGCGCTGGCAGGCGGAAGATCTGGGGCGCGGGCGCTATCAGATCGTCGTCACCGAAATTCCGTTTCAGGTGCAAAAATCAAAGCTGATCGAGCGCATAGCGGAGCTTATCCAGACGAAGAAACTATCCGCTGTCGCGGACGTACGCGATGAAAGCGCCGAGGACATTCGCCTCGTCATCGAACCGCGCGCGGGGACGATCGACCCTTCCGCGCTGATGGAAACCTTGTTCCGCCAGACCGAGCTTGAAAGCCGCTTCCCGCTCAATTTGAACGTTCTCGATGCGACCGGCGCGCCGCGCGTCATGGGGCTCCGGGAAGTTCTTCTCGCCTATAACGATCACCGCAAGGACGTTCTGGTCCGCCGCACGAATTTCCGTCTTGGGAAGATCGCCGAGCGGCTGGAAATTCTTGAAGGCCTGCTCGTCGCCTATCTCAATCTCGACGAGGTTATTCGCATCATCCGCTATGAGGACGATCCGAAAGAAAAGCTGATCAAGAAATTCAAGCTGACGGACGCGCAAGCCGAAGCGATCCTCAACATGCGCCTCAGGAATTTGCGCAAGCTTGAGGAAATGGAGATCAAGGGCGAGCACGCCGAGCTGAAAAAAGAACAAAAAGAGCTGCAGGCGCTGCTGAAATCCGACGAAGCGCAGTGGAAGAAGATCGCCGACGAAATGCGCGAGGTGAGGAAACTCTTCGACCCGAAATCGGATGTCGGAAAGCGCCGCACCAGCGTTGAAGACGCCCCGGCGGCCGAAGAAATCGATCTCGACCAGCTGATTGAAAAAGAACCCGTCACCGTGATCCTCTCCGAAAAGGGATGGATACGGACGATGAAGGGCCATGTCGAAAACAAGGCCGACATCAAATACAAAGAAGGCGACGACGAAGGCTTCATCATCACCGCGATGACGACCGACAAGCTGATGCTCTTTGGCACCGACGGGAAATTTTACACCCTTGGCGTCAACGACCTTCCGGGAGGAAGAGGGCACGGCGAGCCGATCCGCCTGCTGGTCGATCTTGGCAACGATCAGACGGCGACGGCGGCGTTTCTCTACAAAGGCGACCGGAAATTCCTCGTCGCCTCAACGACGGGCCACGGCTTTATCGTGAAGGAGGACGACTGCCTTTCTTCGACCCGAAAGGGGAAGCAAGTGCTGAACGTCTCTTCTGACGCTGAGGCTTGCGTTTGCCGCCCGGCCGACGGCGACATGGTCGCAAGCGTCGGCGAGAACAAGAAGTTTCTGGTCTTCCCGCTCAGCGAACTTCCCGAAATGTCGCGCGGCAAGGGCGTCGTTCTCCAGAAATTCCAGTCGGGCGGGCTCGCCGACGCGAAGGTCTTTGCAAAGAAAGAAGGCCTCACCTGGATCGACCGGTCGGCGCGGATGCAGACGATCGACGACTGGAAATCCTTTATCGGAAAACGCTCCCAATCTGGAAAGATCGCGCCGAAAGGCTTCCCGTCGAACAAGAAATTCGGGGCGTGGAGCTAGAGCCGGACGCGCTTGCCTCTTTCGGATTTTCGGCGCCGCAGAATGAATTTCGCGCCAAACGCCCTCCCTCCCTTGAAAAGAGAGGGCACATCGCAGGCGCAACTAATCAAGCAACTCTCGTGGCTCTCTCCGGGGCGGCGACTGCAGGGAGAGACCGCGCCCCGCATTTGCTTCCACTCGGCCTCTTTTCCCCCTAAAGACCGCGGGCATGCGCGTTGAAGAATTCGATTTTGACCTGCCGGAGACACGGATCGCCCTGAAGCCGGCGACCCCGCGCGATGCGGCGCGGCTTTACCACGTCAACGCCGATTTCTTCGCCGATTACGCTGTCGCCGATTTGCCGCGCCTTTTAAAACGCGGCGATATACTTGTGCTCAACGACACAAAGGTCATCCCGGCGCAGCTTGAAGGAACGCGGCGCGCGCGCGGCGACGGCCCGGACATCATGGTTGATGTGACCTTGATCAAGCGGCTTCTCGGCGATCCTGATCTCGGCGCGCGCTGGCGCGCGTTCGTGCGTCCCGCCAAGCGCTTGAAAACAGGCGATCCGCTCGTTTTCAGCGAAGCCTTAAGCGCGCAGGTTGAGACGCGCGAGGGCGCCGAGGCGATCTTGCGCTTCAATGCGGGCGGCGATGAATTTGATCGCCTCTTAAGTCTCACCGGCGCGCCGCCCTTGCCGCCGTATATTGCGAGAAAGCGCGCGCTGACGGCTGAAGACGCGAGCGCCTATCAGACAGTTTACGCGAAGGAAGACGGCTCCGTCGCCGCGCCGACCGCCGGCCTTCATTTCACGCCGCAACTCTTTGAGCGCCTGAAAGACGCGGGCGTTGCGACCGAAACTATCACCTTGCATGTCGGCGCCGGCACGTTCCTTCCGGTGACGGCCGACGACACGCGCGATCATGTCATGCACGCCGAATGGGGCGAGATCACCGCAGAGCAAGCCTCGCGCATCAACGCGGCAAAGCTCGCCGGCGGGCGCATTGTCGCTGTCGGCACGACGAGCCTTCGCCTCCTTGAAAGCGCGGCGGACGAGACGGGCGCCATTCGTCCTTTCAAGGATGATACAGCGATCTTCATCACGCCCGGATACCGCTTCAAAGCGGTCGATGCGTTGATGACGAATTTCCACCTGCCGCGATCGACGCTGTTCATGCTGGTTTGCGCATTCGCAGGAACCACGCGGATGAGGCGCGCTTACGCCGAAGCGATCGACCGCAATTACCGGTTTTATTCCTATGGCGACGCGTGTTTGCTGGAGAGATCCGACAATGGGTAAACAAGTGAGGCTCTATCTCGTTCGACATGGCGAGGCGGCCGCGAAATGGTCCGAGGCGCACGATCCGGGGCTTTCCGGACTTGGAAAGCAGCAGGCGGAAGCGGCGGCGGAATCGCTCTCGTCAAAAGATCCACTACTGATAAAATCGAGCCCCTTGCTGCGCGCGCGCGAAACGGCAGCGCCCTTATGCGCGCGCTGGAACTCACTTGCGGAAATCATTCCGGCGGTTGCGGAAATTCCCTCGCCCGATATCGATCTCGCCGACCGCCCGCGCTGGCTCTATCAAGTGATGGCCGGCGGATGGCGCGACGCGGGGGAGGCGCTGTTGCTCTGGCGCAAGGAACTGGTTGCGGCGTTGACGGCGCAAAGAGAAGACTGCGCGATTTTTTCGCATTTCGTCGCGATCAATGCAGCCGTGGGCGCGGCGACCGGCGATGACGCGGTCATCGGTTTCCGGCCCGACAATTGCTCGATCACCGTGCTGGACTCCGACGGCGCCTCGCTCACCTTAGTCGAGCGCGGTCGCGAATCCCTAACGATCGTCGGATAGTGCGCAAGATCGCTCTCCTTCGAGGCGTCAATGTCGGCGGGCGCAACAAGCTGCCGATGAAGGCCTTTGCCGCCGCGCTCGAAGGCCTCGGCTGCGAAAACGTCAAAACCTATATCCAGAGCGGCAACGCCATCTTCGACGGCGAGGCGAGCGCTGCCGATATCGCTGGCGCCGTAAAAAAAGCGGCCGGCTTCACGCCGCATGTTTTCGTCATCTCGGCGGCTGCGCTCGGCAAGGCGGCGCGCGCGAACCCGTTTTCGAAAGAAGCCGCAGCGAGCGGCAAATCCGTTCACCTCTTTTTGCTTGAGGCGCCTCCGGCGGCCGAGGCGGCGGAAGCGCTGGGCAAATTGAAGCATCCGCGCGAGGACTTTGCGATCGGCGGCAAGACGCTTTATCTTTATACGCCTGAGGGAGTGGCCGGCTCTAAAATCGCCGAACGGATCGACCGCGTTCTCGGAACAACAACGACGGCGCGGAACTGGAACACGATAGAGGCGCTGCTGGCGCTCGCTGAAAACAAATGACGCAGTTTTCCTTCACCCTCGATGCCACCGACGGCGCGGCGCGCACCGGAACCATCCATACGCCGCGCGGCGATATAAAAACGCCCGCCTTCATGCCGGTCGGCACGGCGGGAACGGTGAAGGCGATGTTCCCGGAAGATGTGCGCGCGACCGGCGCCGACATTATCCTCGGCAACACCTATCATCTGATGCTGCGCCCCGGCGCTGAACGCGTCGCGTCTCTGGGCGGGCTCCACAAATTCATGAACTGGCAGAGCCCTATATTGACCGACAGCGGCGGCTATCAGGTGATGTCGCTTTCATCGCTCCGTAAGCTGACGGAAGAGGGGGTCTCCTTCGCCTCGCACATCGACGGCTCGCGCCACATGCTGACGCCGGAGCGCTCGATTGAGATTCAATGCCTCCTCGGCGCCGACATCCAGATGCAATTGGACGAATGCCCGGCGATCCCGATCGAGCATGCGAAGGCGGCCGCGTCGATGCGGCTCTCGTTGCGCTGGGCCGAACGCTCGAAGCGCGCCTTCGAGGAAAAATCGAAACCGGGACAGGCGCTCTTCGGCATCGTCCAGGGCGCGAATTTTGAAGACCTCCGCCGAGAGAGCCTCTCGCGCCTTATGGAGATCGGCTTTCCGGGCTATTCGATCGGCGGCCTCGCGGTCGGGGAGGGGCGCGCGGAAATGTTCCGCGTGCTCGATTTCACGACGCCCCATATGGACCGCGCCAAGCCGCGCTATCTGATGGGCGTCGGCAAGCCGGGCGATATCGTCGGCGCGGTCGCGCGCGGGGTCGACATGTTCGACTGCGTCTTGCCGACAAGGGCGGGCCGCCACGGCCAGGCATGGACGCCCGAGGGCGCGATCAACATCACCAACGCCCGCTTTGCCGAGGATGGCGAACCGCTCGACCCTGCAAGCTCGTGCCCGGCGAGCCGCGATTATTCGAAGGCCTATCTCCACCACCTCTTCAAGGCGGGCGAGTATCTGGGCGCAATGCTCCTCACCTGGCACAACCTTCACTATTATCAACAGCTGATGGCGGGCCTTCGGGCGGCGATAAAGGCCGGGCGCCTTGCTGAATTCGTCGCCGATTTCAGGGCCAAAACGTGCGAGGAAACCCTGTGAAAAACCGGGCCCCAAACCGCCCGTTTTCCCGGTTGACCCGCCCAAACGACGCCACTATGGTCCGCGCTCTTCGAGGCGTCCCCCGCTCTGAAAAAGGCGGTCCGGGCGCCTTGTCGCGCCGGCGCCCCGATTTGAGGGCGCGCCGTCGGCAAGTGTGGGCCCATAGCTCAGCGGTAGAGCATCTGACTTTTAATCAGAGGGCCGATGGTTCGATCCCATCTGGGCTCACCACTTTCCACCTAGTTTCAATGGGTTGCGAGGCGAATACTATAATACCGCAAATTCGTCCGACTCCTGAAACCCAAAACGTCCGACTCCCTGTTCATCAAGCGTTCCTGAATCGCTCCCTTTTCGCCATGCCTTCGACCGCAAGATCGGCGTTGTGCTGGCGATAGTTTGAGTTCCGCACCGCCTCTCCGGCGCCGATTATCTGTTGTCGAGCTTTGCAGGTCTGCCGCTCTCGCCGACTGCTAACAACCTCGCGCCGAGATTCTCTCGCTAAAATGGGCGCTGGGTGAAAGATGG
>JBBTJH010000253.1:0-1080 GCA_038059555.1 Pseudomonadota bacterium
CGGCTGGATTTTGACCGCTGGCGATTTCGCCAAGGAGGCGTTTTGCGATCTTGCGCGCTTCGTCCGGGGCAATTTGCCCGGCGCCGCCGATTTTGACGCGCCTTGTCCGGCCGCCTCTGCGATATTGAACGAGAAAGGTCTTGCGCCCGGCAGGCGAAATCCTGAGGCCGAAACCCGATACCATTTCGTCAAAGACAATTAGGTCTTTGGGTCCGGGTTCGAGGGCGTCAACTGTGCGCTTGGTCAGTTTCATTTTAGCGATCTGGGCGTCAATTTTTGGAAGCACATAGGAAGCAAAATGCAGCGAATTGGGTGCGGCGCCAGAGTAGTCTGGCGGAAAAACATGTCAAGCAAGCTATTGATTTATGTGTGATTTTCGAAGTTTGGCGGAGTTGAGCGTAGCCCTGAGAAAACGCCCGGACCGGTCTCATAACCTGAAGGTCGTTGGTTCAAATCCAGCCCCCGCACCCAACTTTTCAAAGCTCCGTTCCGGACAGGTGATTTTCATTCGGTAGCGGAGAGATGATTTGCACCCTCTCTGTCGCGAATGGTTTATCGGCCGGCTTGACACGGCGGCCGCGCAGACGACCTCGCAGCTACGGATCGTCATCGGCTCGGGCGAGGGGCTCGACGCCGTGCGCCGACGCCTCGCAGCCGTGAAACCGGCGAGCGCCGCCGAGGCAGGTGACGTCGTCATCGCGCTGAACCTCCCCGAATATGGCGGGCGGGAAGTTGAGCTCCAGCTGAAAACTAAAGCCGCCTGCACCCCCGCGATGCGAGGCGCGTTGAAAGCTGTTGAAGGTGTCTTGGACGTGGAGCTGGTTTGACGGCCCGGCGTCAGAGCATGGCGATCGCGCCGCTCATTGATATCGCCGTCATCCCGCTCTAACTCTCGGCGCAACAAAAACCGGCGCGCTCAGCTTTCTCATGAGCTGCAATGCCCCCGATGGCGCGCGGCTCGCCGCCGCCCAAGCGACCGGAAATGTCCCGCCTGACAACGCCAAGGCGATACACGGAGCAAAACCATTGTCTAACCCTTTGAAGGGAAACAAGTCATGGAAAGAAATGGCTCCCCGAGCT
>JBBTJH010000253.1:1090-5112 GCA_038059555.1 Pseudomonadota bacterium
CGCCGATAAGGGGTCAGTTTTGAACGCCGGTTGACACAAAAGCTCATCGAGAAGGGCGAGAAGGCCGCCGAATCGGCCGAAAATGTCCCACTTGACGACCCCATGGCGAAACATGGGACAATAACGCCGTCTAACCCCTTGAAAGGAAACAAGTCATGGAAGGGTCTGGCTCCCCGAGCTGGACTCGAACCAGCGACCATTCGATTAACAGTCGAATGCTCTACCAACTGAGCTATCGGGGAATAGCTGTAAGGGCCCGCCCTATAGCAAAGGCGGGGCCTCGAATCCACCGCAAAATTTACCGGGAAAATCAGGGGGAAAGAGGCCCCCGGAACGTCAGGCGCGCCTAGGGAATAACGCCTTTCGATCCCCCCTTTTCTGCCTCCGCCTTGAGACGGGGCCATGGCTCCCGCTTAGTGGTTGGAGGGGGAAACCCTCGGCCCCGGCGCGCGCACCGATCGCGAATGTCCTAATAGCGAGACGGCCGCGTCTTGGGGAAACGCGGCCGGTACTCACTATCGTGGGGTATGGTGGGGTATCTTCTCGGGAGAAGATAGCTTGAGGATGCGCCGCACTTCTTAACGCAAGGTTAACGGCGCGCGAATAATTCGCGAGCCTTTATTCAGCGGGCCGCAACACGGGCGGCGGGCCTTTGCCGCGTTTTGTCGGCTCGTCAGAGAAGTCCTGCTCGGCCGATTTGCCGAACCCGACTGGCGGCTGTTTCACGCCGGTCCACGCCCAGCGATAGAAGCGCGCGATGTCGGCGCCGATGCAGTAAACTGCCGGCACGAACAGCAGCGTCACGAACAGGGCGAAGAAAATACCCCAGGCGAGCGCGACGACTGTCGGCATCAGGAACTGCGCGTCTGTCGAGCGTGACAACATCATCGGCGCCAGCCCGAAGAAGGTGGTGGCGGAGGTAAGAAGGATCGGGCGGAAGCGTTCGGTGCTCGCCTTCACCAGGGCGGCGACCGCGCCCATTCCGCGTTTTCGCAGCTCGTTCACATAGTCGATGAGAACGAGATTGTCGTTGATGACGACGCCGGCGGCGGTGCCGACCCCGAAGAAGGAGAATATCCCGAACTCAAGGCCGAGAAAGAAATGGCCGAATATCGCTCCCATGAAACCGAAGGGGATCGCCGACATGATCAGCATTGGCTGCCAATAGGATCCGAACGCAATCGCGATCAGCATGTACATGGCGATCATCGCCGATAAGAACAGCAATGAAATATCCTGGACGAATTCTTTTTGCCCCTCGGCGTCTCCTCGCTCGGCGAGATTGGCGCCCGGATGGCGCAGACGCCATTCGGGGGCGAATTCTTCCTGAAAGGCTTTCTGGATCGCCGCGCGGTCGACGCCGTCGCGAATTTCCGCCGTCACTTCCGCCGAACGCTTGCGATCGCGCCGGTCGATGCGCTTGAAGCTGGGGGCAAAACTCGCGTCCGCGACAGCGGCTAACGGCACTTCGCGTCCGTCGGCCGATCTGACACGCATCGAGTCGATGGTGGCGAGCGATTGGCGCGCCGCTTCCGGGTAGCGCACCATCACGCGCACGTCCTCGCCGTCGCGCGGCAGCCTTTGGGCCTCCTCGCCGTAGAAGGCTTGCCGAACCTGCCGCGTCACTTCGCCGAGGGTCAGCCCGAAACGTTCCGCGCCCGGCTTCATCGCGATGCGAAGCTCGGGCGTTTCCGATTGCAGGCTATTGCGGACGTCATAGACGCCGGGAAGGCTCCGGAAGTAATTCTGGATGTCGATCGTCGCGAGGCGCAATTCGTCGAGGTTTGCTGATTCAACGCCGAAGGTGAAGTCCGGGCCGCCATCGTTGATCGTATAGCCGACGTTGATTTCCTCCGCGTCCGGAATTTCTCCGAGCCGTTCGCGGAAAAGCTCGGCTATATCCTTGGTCGACTGCTTGCGCTTTTCGCCGTCGATGATGGTCAGATAGGAAACGATATTTCCCTCGCTGGCGCTCACATAAAGCGACTTGACGAATTCCTCGTCGCCGATTTTTCCAAGCTCTTTTTTCAGCTGGTTTCCAGCGCGCGTCACATCGTCGAAAATTTCAAGGCTTCGCGAATAAGGCGCGCCCTCAGGGAGACGGACATTCATCGAAACGAAGGTGCCCTGGACTTCCGGCTGGAATTTGAACGCCACCCATCCCTGCTGCAGCAGGGCGACGGAAAAACCGAAGCCGACGAGAAAGATCGCGGCCGTGAAATACCGGAACCTCAAGGCGAGCTTGATGATCGGATTGACTGTCGAATGGGCGAAATTCAACAACCCGTCGGCGAAGAAACTCTGAAGATGGTGAAGGTGCCCCGTCTTGTCCTCTTTTTTGAGGTGCGAGAGGTGCGTCGGCAGGATGAAAAACGCTTCGATCAGAGAGAACGCCAGCGCGAAGATGACGGTGAACGAGATGTGCTTGGTGAACTGCGACGCGCCGCCGCCGACATAGAGCCAGGGCAAAAAGGCGATAATCGTCGTCAGTACGCCGAAGAATACGGGCTTGGCGACGAGTTGGGCGCCGAGAATGGCGCCTTCGAGACCGCCATTACCCTCTTCGGCTTGAGAGTGAATGCTCTCGCCGATGACGATGGCGTCATCGACGACGATGCCGACGACAAGAAGGAAGCCGAAGAGCGAGAGGATGTTCAGCGAAACGCCGGCCATCGGCATGAAGATGAAGGCGCCGGCGAGCGCGATAGGTATGCCAACGGTCGCCCAGAAAGCGACCGCAGGCCGCAGGAACAAGATCAGCGTGATAAGAACCAGAATAAGACCCTGAATGGCGTTTCCGCCGACAAGGTTCATTCGGGCGAAATAGATGTCCGCCGTGTTGAACCAGATATAGACTTGCGCCTTTCCGGCAAGTTCCTTGTTCTTCTTGTCGACCCAGTCGGTCACAGCTTTTGACAAAGTGACGATATTCAAGGTTTCCGGCGCCTGCACGGCGATCGAAATCGTCGGCGAGCCGTTCATTTCGCGCTTTTGATTGCTGTCTTCAAAGCCGTCGATGACCGTCGCGACATCGCGCACGCGGATGACCGAGCCGTCCGCGAGCTGGCGGACGATGATCTCGCCGAATTCGTCGGCGGAATCGGCAAGGGATCGCGCGGCGACCTGGATGTTGCCGGTGTCGGTCCGGACCTGTCCGGCGGAGAGATTGAGCGACGAGCCGCGAATTGAGCGCGCGACATCGTCAAAGGTGAGGCCATAGCTGCGAAGCGCTTCGTCGGAAATCTCGATTGAGACTTCTTCCTGACGCGCGCCCCAAAGATCGACCAGCGGGGAGCCGCCCGGCAATTGCGCCAGCTCATCTTTCAAGTCGCGCGCAAGGCGCGTCAACTCACGCTCGTTCATATCCCCATAGAGAGCCATGAAGACGGCGCCATTCTGATTGCGCCATTGCGAAACGACCGGCGGAAAGACATCGCGCGGCAAGGTGGAAATGCCGTCGACGCGGTTTTTGATGTCGTTCAGAAGCTTCGTCGCGTCGCCGGTGTCGAGCCCTTCGATATTGATCTGCGCGGAATTTTCCCGGGCGGTCGATTCGATGTGCTTGATGCCGTCAATCCCGGAAATTGATTCTTCAATCCGCAGGATAATCTGTTCCTCGATCTCCTGCGGCGACGCGCCGGGCCAGGCGACCGTGACGGTTGCGCCGTTGAAATCGGCTGACGGAAACACTTCCCGTTCAATCTGGGAAAACGACATCAATCCTGCGATCAGGATCGCAATCATCAACAGATTGGAGGCGATCGGATTTTTCGCCCACCACGCGATCAGGCTGTTCACCGCAGCGCTCCTTCGCGAACGGCGCCGTCGACAGCGGCTCTTTCATCCTCATCGGCGCGTGCGGCCCCTGGGATGTCGGTCGTCTCCGTCGGCGCGACTTTGTCGCCGCCCTTCGCGCCGCGAAGCGGCGAGGTGACGACGCGCTCGCCGTCCTTGACGCCGCCAGCGAGCGTGATCGTGTCCTTGTCGGCTGAGGCGAGGGTGACTTTCCGCTCAATCAGCGT
>JBBTJH010000254.1:0-7136 GCA_038059555.1 Pseudomonadota bacterium
GCGTCGTTCATGTGAACGCGTCATTCAACAACACGATGATCACCGTGTCGGACGAACAGGGAAACACGGTTTCCTGGTCTTCGTCCGGAACGATGGGCTTCAAAGGCTCGCGCAAATCGACGCCGTACGCCGCGCAGCTTGCCGCTGAAGACGCCGCCAAAAAGGCGATGGAGCACGGCCTCAAGACCGTTAATGTCGAAGTGATGGGCCCGGGCACGGGCCGCGAAAGCGCTCTGCGTGCTCTTCAATCGGTCGGTCTCACCGTCAACATGATCCGCGACGTGACTCCGATCCCGCACAATGGTTGCCGCCCGCGCAAGCGTCGCCGGGTCTGATTATTTTCCGCCCGCGCGGCGAGTTTGCGCGCGGGAATTTTCAAATTAACGGCGCTCTCGCCGCTGGAGCATATCGAATGGTTGTCGAAAAGAACTGGCAGGAACTGATCCGTCCGAACAAGCTGGAAGTCAGCCACGGCGTTGACCCGGCCCGCCGCGTGACGATGGTCGCGCAGCCGCTCGAGCGCGGATTTGGCCTGACGCTCGGCAATGCGCTTCGCCGCATTCTGCTATCATCGCTGCAAGGCGCGGCCGTCACCTCGTTGCAGATTGACGGCGTCGTGCACGAATTCTCGTCGATCCCGGGCGTTCGGGAAGACGTGACGGACATCGTCATCAACGTGAAGCAGCTCGCTTTTCGCGCCCATGCGGACGGCCCCAAGCGCCTCGTCTTGAAGAAATCGACGCCGGGCCCGGTCACCGCCGGCGACATCGAGCCAAACTCCGCCGTCGACATCCTCGACCGGCGCCAGGTCATCTGCCACCTCGACGAAGGCGCCTCGCTCCGCATGGAGCTGACGGTTCAGTCGGGCAAAGGGTACGTTCCGGCCGATCGCAACCGTCCAGAAGATGCGCCGATCGGCCTGATCCCGATCGACAGCCTCTATTCGCCGGTGAAGCGCGTCGCCTACCGGGTCGAAAACACCCGTGAAGGCCAGGTCCTCGACTATGACCGCCTCATCCTCGACATTGAAACCGACGGATCGCTGTCGCCCGAAGACGCCGCCGCCTATTCGGCGCGCATTCTTCAAGACCAGCTGCAGATCTTCGTCAATTTCGACGAACCGAAGAAAGACCTCGGCGGCAGCGCCCGCGAAGAGCTTCCGTTCAACCCGGCGCTGTTGAAGAAAGTCGATGAGCTGGAGCTTTCAGTCCGCTCGGCGAACTGCCTGAAGAATGACAACATCGTCTATATCGGCGATCTCATCCAGAAAACCGAGGCGGAAATGCTCCGCACGCCGAACTTCGGTCGCAAGTCGCTGAACGAAATCAAGGAAGTGCTGGCGACCCTTGGCCTGCACCTCGGCATGGACGTGCCGGACTGGCCGCCCGAGAACATCGAAGACCTCGCGAAAAAATACGAACAGTAGAAATCGAAGCCGGCCGCTGGAAGCGCCCCGGCTGAACGGAGAGTGAAAAATGCGCCACGGTTTTGCGCTTAGGAAACTGAACCGCACCCATGAACATCGCAAAGCGATGTTCGCCAACATGGCCGCGGCGCTGATCAAGCACGAGCAGATCACGACCACTTTGCCAAAGGCGAAAGAACTTCGCCCGATCGTCGAAAAGTATGTGACGATGGCCAAGAAGGCGAAAAAGACCCCGAACAGCGCGCTCAATCTGCGCCGTCTCGCGGTCGCGCGCCTTCGCGATGAAACGCAGGCGAAAAAGCTGTTTGACATCATCGGCCCGCGCTATGCCGAACGGAATGGCGGCTATATTCGCGTCATGAAGGCCGGCTTCCGCTATGGCGACAACGCGCCGATGGCGGTGATCGAGTTCGTCGATCGCGACGAAGCGGCCAAGGGCCTCGATTCAGGCCCCGTGCTTTCGGATGGCGGCGACGAATAAACGACTTTTGGGTCGCATGAATTTGAAAACCGGCGCCTGAGGGTGCCGGTTTTTTTGTGGCGACTTACTGCGATTTCGCCCAGGTTCCGTGAAATCCCGCAGGAACTCTTTGCGGCAATTTCACCCGAGCGAGAGGCGCCCCTGAAAAATTCGCGGGATCGATGATCCGCGCTTCGGAGTTGCCATCCGTATCGGACGTAATCGCCACCACATAGCCGTCGTCTTCACGGGCCCCTGACGGCGCGAAAGCGGGTTCCGACCCGTAAACGCCGGGACCGAACTCATGGCGCTCATGACGCCCGCTTGAAAGATCGTATTTGAGCAGGCCAGTATACCGCTGAAGCACATGATCGTCCATCACGACGTGGTAGGAATGACGGGCCTTGCGCGTCGAGCAATCGAGATTGACGACCGGAAATTCGCTCAATGCGTCATCGAGCTGGGTCTCGGTTCCCCTGCCGGTTTTCATGTTCATCCGCCAGATGAACGGCTGCGCGCGCAGCGCCAGAACCGTCGCCATCGGCGCATAGGGACCGTAGGACCCAAGATCGGGCTCATATCCGTTCGGGACCATCTTGCAGGCGGCCATGACGACGTCGTCGCCTTCCTCCCAGCAGTTGATCACGTGGTAGATGTAGCACGTCGGAAATTCGAACCATTTTGGGGCACCGCCCTTACGGGGGACGACGCCGAAGCGGGTCGGCTGATCGGCGACGCGGATTTGCCAGAGGCGGTTGCGGAGGGCGCTCTCCGTGAAGACGACGGGAAGATCATGCAAGATCGCATAATTTTCCGTCAGCCCCATGTCATGAGGAAGGCGCGGACCCGGCAGATCGACTTCCTGAAAATGCGTGAGCTTGTTATCCGCAGACACCGTGCCGAGCGACATTTTCGGTTCGTACAAGGCATAATCGAAAAACACCAACTCGCCGGTGACGGGATCGACTTTGGAATGCGCTGAAACATTTCGCGGCAGTTTGCCGCCGAAATCTTCAACGCCGGTTGTCTCGAGCGTTTGCAGATCGATCGCGACCGGCTGGCCTGAAATGTACCAGAGCGCGAGCAACCGGCCATTGTGGACGATGACGTCGGTGTTCGCTGTGTCCTTGTAGACGGTGCGACGCCCTTCGAGTGTGCGCGAGGGCGAGAATATGCCGGGCATCGCGTCGGCGCCTTCGATCTCAGCCTCGAAATCGGCGGTTCTGACATAGCGATTGGCGTAGCGGGCGCGGCCGTTTTCAAACCAGACGCCGTGCATCATGCCGTCGCCGTCGAACCAGTGATGCATGCCGGCGGGCGGCGTCATCGGGTTCGGCCCGTTGCGGAAATAGGCGCCGCGAAGATTGCGCGGGATCTCTCCGATGACCGGAAGATCGCTTTGCGAGACTTCCTCCCGGACCGGCGCATAAAGACCGTTGAGATAGGGATTGAGCGCATTGAGGCGGGCGTCTGTCATAGATTGCAGTCTATTGGGCTCTGGCCTCAAGTTCGAGGATATTTGGCGCCTCGGCCTTCCCGCCTGCGACCGGTTTCGTCTAGATGACGCCGCTGAGCCCTTCGGAGCGCCCTTTGGCCCGTCAAACCGAAAACTTCGTCTGTCAGTCCTGCGGCGCTGTTTATGGCAAGTGGCAGGGGCGCTGCGACGCCTGCGGCGAATGGAACACGATCGCGGCCGAGGCGGTCGAGGCGGGACCGCCGGGCTCGATGGCGTCGGGAAAGCCCGGCAAGGCCAAGGTCATCGATTTTACGAGCTTGCAGGGCGGCGGCGAATTTGAGCCGCGCCTTTTGACCGGCAACGCAGAGTTCGACCGCGCCTGCGGCGGCGGGCTGGTGCCGGGCTCTGCCTTGCTCATCGGCGGCGATCCAGGGGTCGGGAAATCGACACTGCTGCTGCAGATCGCGGCGGGCCTCGCGAAGACGGGCGCAAAGGTCGCCTATATCTCGGGCGAGGAAGCGACAGCGCAGATCCGCCTCAGGGCGCAGCGCCTCGGCCTCACGGAGGCGCCGGTGGCGCTAGCGGCCGCAACGGCGCTGAGGGATATTCTCGCGACCTTGAAGGCGGACCGTCCCGATGCCGTCATCATCGATTCGATCCAGACCCTGTGGTCGGACGCGCTGCCGGCCTCGCCCGGAACGGTGACTCAAGTCCGGGCCTGCTCTCAGGAACTCATCCGCTTCGCCAAGGCCTCAGGCTCGATCGTGATGCTGGTCGGTCACGTCACCAAGGATGGCCAGATCGCAGGCCCGCGCGTCGTTGAGCACATGGTTGACGCAGTCCTTTATTTTGAAAGCGAGCAGGGGCGGGCGTTTCGACTGTTGCGCGCGGTGAAGAACCGCTTTGGCGCGGCCCATGAGATCGGGGTTTTCGAGATGACGGGGGCAGGGTTGCGCGAGGTCGCGAACCCTTCGGAATTGTTCCTGTCGGAGCCTGGCGAGCCGGTGCCGGGCGCGGCCGTTTTCGCAGGGATCGAGGGGACGCGGCCCGTGCTGGTCGAAATTCAGGCGCTGGTCTCGCCCTCGACTTTGGCGGCCCCAAGACGCGCCGTGGTGGGCTGGGATAGCGCGAGGCTCTCGATGCTGCTCGCGGTGCTCGATGCCCGCTGCGGGCTCGATTTCGGGCGCCACGACGTCTTCTTGAACGTCGCTGGAGGCCTTCGAATCGGCGAGCCGGCGGCTGACCTCGCGGCGGCGGCCGCTCTTTGCTCCTCCCTCTTTGACAAGCCCTTGCCCAAGACCTCGGTCGTCTTTGGCGAGGTGGCGCTCTCGGGCGCTGTCCGGCCCGTCAACCAGACCGAGCCCCGCCTTAAAGAAGCCCAGAAATTGGGCTTTTCAGGCGCGCTCGCGCCAGCAGGGGCCAAGGCCGCCGGCCTTGATATCGTTAACGCCGAAACCCTTGGTGAGCTTATCGGCTGGGTGAGACGAAACGGCGGTTGAGCGGACCTGCAATCGCGGATATTGAGTGCGCGCGGTTCGAGTTAGGGTGACGAATGACGGTCTTTGACGCGCTCTTGATCGCAGTCATCGGAATATCGGTTTTTTTCGCGACTGTCCGGGGCGGAGTGCGGGAGCTCGCGACGGTCGCGGCGCTGGCGATTGCAGCGCTCGCCGCCTTCCTGCTGATGACGCCGGTTTCGGCGGTGCTCGGCAAGCACTCCTTTTTCGTGAGCGCGGGCGTCGGCGGCGTCATCGGCCTTGGCGTTTTCGGCGGCGCGTATTTCATGCTGCATAAATTGATGCTCCGCTGGAAGCCGTCCGCCAAGACGAAGTCCTATGACAAGATCGGCGGGGGCGTGTTCGGACTGATCCGCGCCCTCGCGCTGATCGGGCTTGGATTTCTCGGCTATGGCTACTATCTCGACGAGGCGAACCAACCGGACGCGGTGCGAAAAGCATTGCTCTTGCCGGTCGCGGCGGCCTCGGCCGGGTTCTTTGAACAGTTCGCGCCGCCAAATCGCGAGCTCAACGCGGCGAACGCGGCGAAGAACGCAGCAGCCGACGGCTATGACGGCGCCGATCGCTCCGGCCTTAAAGAAATAGTGACGACGGTGACGACGAGCGACAAAGACGCGAAGACCGCTTCGGATGATCCGATTGCGGACATTCTCAATGAGGAAACGCCGAGCGATGCCAAACCGCAACGACGCTGACTTCTCCGCTCTTGCCGCCGCCCGCTTGAAACGGCTCGGGGGCCGCTATCGCCGGCGGGCGCACGATCTTGATGCGCTCCTCGGCGGACCAAAGTTGAAAGAAGAGTGCGGCCTTTTCGGGATCATCGGAACGCCCGATTCGGCGGCGCTGACAGCGCTCGGCCTACACGCGCTCCAGCATCGCGGCCAGGAAGCTGCCGGCATTGCGAGCTATGACGGCGAGAAGTTTCACACCGAACGCCATCTCGGCCTCGTCTCCGACAAGTTCTCCGAGCAATCGACGATCGACCGCGTGAAGGGCGTCGCCGCCGTGGGTCACACGCGCTATTCAACGCAAGGCGGGACCATCCTCAGCAACGTTCAGCCGCTCTACGCCGATCTCGATCGCGGCGGCATCGCGCTCGCGCATAACGGCAATCTCACCAATTCGCGCAAGCTGAAATCAGAACTCGTCCAGCGCGGCGCGATCTTTCACACGACCTCCGATTCAGAACTCTTCCTTCAGCTGACCGCGCGCTCGCATCAGCTTTCGATGGTCGACAAACTGATCGACGCGTTGAAACAGGTCGAGGGCGCGTATGCGCTTGTCGTTCTCACCAAAGACGCGATGCTGGGCGTGCGCGATCCGATCGGCATCCGTCCGCTGGTTCTTGGCGAATTGAACGGCAAAGCGGTGCTGTCGTCGGAGACGTGCGCGCTCGATCTCATCGGCGCAAAATTCGTCCGCGACATCAAGCCGGGCGAGATTGTGATCTGCCGCGCGAGCGGCGAGGTTGAAAGCCGTCAGGTGTTTCCGCCCGCCTCGCCGGCGCGCCCGTGCATCTTTGAGCTCATTTATTTCGCGCGCCCAAATTCGATCATCGACGGCAAAAGCGTTTATGAGCTGCGCAAGAAACTCGGCAAGCGGCTGGCGCAGGAAGCGCCGTGCGACGCCGACATGGTCTCGCCGATCCCTGATTCGGGCGTTCCGGCCGCGATCGGCTTTGCGCAGGCCTCAGGTCTTCCTTTTGAACAGGCGCTGATCCGCAGCCACTTCGTCGGCCGCACCTTCATCGAGCCCGAACAGCGCATCCGCGAGGCGGGGGTCGCGCGCAAGCACGCGCCCAATCGCGGCGCGATCGAGGGTAAGCGCATTCTCCTCATCGACGATTCAATCGTGCGCGGCACCACCTCGCGCAAGATCGCCTTGATGCTGCGCAACGCCGGCGCGAAGGAAGTGCACATGCGCATCGCCTGTCCGCCGATCCTCTACCCGGATTTTTACGGCATCGACACGCCGTCGAAAGACGAGCTGATCGCGAGCAAAATGACGGTCGAGGAAATTCGCAAGGAAATCGGCGTCGACAGCCTCGCGTTCCTCTCGCTCGACGGGCTTTATGAAGCCTTCGGAAAGGGGCCGCGCGACCACACGGCGCCGGCTTTCACAGATCACTGCTTCACCGGCGATTACCCGACGCGTCTCACCGACCAGGTGGAAGGGCAAAGGAGCGCGATGATCCAGCAGCTCTCATTTCTGGCGGAAAGCAGCTAGAGCAAATTCCCTGAAACGCGAGTTGGGGAGGATTCCCACTGACCGCGAACG
>JBBTJH010000255.1:0-5771 GCA_038059555.1 Pseudomonadota bacterium
GTTGCGGGCTCGCCTTCTGACGGACCTTCAGGGTCTTTGCTGCTTTTTTCGCCATCACTAAATTCCTTGTAAGCGCGAGTGCCCGACGCGATTAGGCGGCGTCAGAATGGTCGCCGCCGGTGCGGCCGCCGAGAATGTCCGAAACTTTCTTGCCGCGCTTGGCTGCGATGTTGCGCGGGCTCGTTTGCGCCTGCAGCGCGTCGATCGTCGCGCGAACCATGTTGTAAGGGTTCGACGAGCCGAGCGATTTCGCCACGACGTCCTGAACGCCAAGCGTTTCAAAAACAGCGCGCATCGGTCCGCCGGCGATGATGCCGGTTCCCGGAGGCGCCGCACGAAGGACGACCTTGCCTGCGCCCCAGCGCCCAGCGGCGTCATGATGCAGAGTGCGGCCTTCGCGCAGCGGAATACGAACGAGGCTGCGCTTGGCTTCCTGCGACGCTTTGCGGATCGCTTCCGGCACTTCGCGGGCCTTGCCTTTGCCGTAGCCGACGCGGCCTTTCTGGTCCCCGACAACGACGAGCGCTGCAAAACCGAAGTTCTTGCCGCCCTTCACGACCTTGGCGACGCGATTGATCGCAACGAGCTTGTCGACAAATTCGTCGCGCTCTTCGCGCTCCGCAGCTCCGCGTCCCCGACCTCTTTGCCGGTCCCCGCGGTCGCCACGCTCGTGTCTGTCTTCGCGCGCCATTCGTTTCTCCATCAACTCTTAAAAATTGAGACCGGCTTCGCGAGCCGCGTCTGCGAGCGCTTTGATGCGCCCATGAAACATGTATCCGCCGCGATCGAAAACGACGTCCTTGACGCCGGCTTTTATCGCCCGTTCGGCGAGCGCCTTGCCGACCTTGGTCGCCGCAGCCTTGTCCGCGCCTTTGGCGATGTCGCCCTTTAGAGCCTTGTCGAGCGAAGAGGCCGACGCGATGGTCTTCCCGGCCGAATCGTCGATGATCTGCGCGGAGATGTTCTTCGCCGAGCGGAATACCGACAGCCGCAGGCGGCCGCTCGACACCGAACGGATCTTCGAGCGATTGCGCTGCGAGCGCTTGTTCTTCTGGACAGCTTTTGTAGCCATGGTCCCGTTTCCAATTCTTTCGCGGATCGTCGCGCCTTACTTCTTCTTGCCTTCCTTGCGGAAGATGAACTCGCCCTCGTAGCGGACGCCCTTGCCCTTGTAAGGCTCAGGCGGGCGCAGAGAGCGAATTTTCGCGGCGGTCTCGCCGACGAGCTGCTTGTCGATGCCCGTGATGAAGATCTCGGTCGGCTTGGGCGTTTCGAATTTCACGCCGGCCGGCGCCGGGATTTCGACGTCATGGCTGAAACCGAGTTGCAGGCTGAGACCTGTTCCCTTCATCGCGGCGCGATAGCCGACGCCGACGAGTTCGAGCTTGCGGGTGTAGCCGGTGGTGACGCCCGACATCAAATTGGCGATCATAGTGCGGCTCATGCCCCACTGGGCGCGCGCGTCCTTCGATTCCTTATCGACCGGCGTCACGGCGACCTTGTCGCCGTCGAGCGCAACCGTGCAAAGATCGTTGACGACGAATTTCAATTCGCCCTTGGGACCTTTCGCCGTAACCGTTTGACCGGCAACCGAAACCGTCACGCCCTTAGGCGTCGGCACCGGCTTCTTTCCAATCCGTGACATGGATCACGTCTCCTTTAACCGGCCTAGTAGACCTGAAACAAAACTTCACCGCCGACATTCGCCGCACGCGCGGCTGTATCGGACATCACGCCCTTCGGCGTCGAAACGACAGAAATGCCAAGACCGTTGCGAACGGACGGCAAGTCCGAAACCGACGAGTAGACCCGGCGGCCAGGCTTCGAAACGCGCTTGATATTGGTGATAACCGGCGCGCCTTCGAAATATTTAAGCTCGATTTCAAACTCCGGCTTCTTGCCGTCCTGCTCGATGCGCGAATAGCCGCGGATGAACCCTTCATCCGAGAGCACGTCGAGAACATGGCCGCGCAGTTTGGAAGCCGGGACTGAAAGCGAATGATGCTTGCGCATCTGCGCATTGCGGATGCGTGTGATCAGATCGCCGATAGGATCATTGATCGCCATTTGCGGGACTCTCCTTACCAGCTCGACTTGACGAGGCCCGGGATCTTGCCCTCGGAACCCAGCTGACGAAGCGCGAGGCGCGACATCTTCATTTTACGATAAAACCCGCGCGGGCGACCGGAGACGAGGCAACGGTTGCGGAAACGGGTCTTCGACGAATTGCGCGGCACTTCGGCAAGCTTTAAGGCCGCCGTGAACCGCTCTTCCGCCGGTTTCGATTGATCCTTGATGATCGCTTTGAGACGCGTCCGCTTGGCGTCGAGGCTCTTCGCGAGCTTCTGACGCTTCAGATTGCGTTCGATCATAGACTTCTTCGCCATTCAGTCCTCCGTTAGGCTGGTTTCCAGACGACCCGGACCTTGCCTATCAAAAATCGTTTCCCGCCCTATTTCCGGAACGGGAAGTTGAATTCCGCCAGCAGCGCGCGCGCCTCATCGTCGGTTTTCGCCGACGTGCACACGATGATGTCCATGCCGCGCACCTTGTCGACCTGGTCGTAATTGATCTCGGGGAACACGATATGCTCCTTGAGGCCGAGCGCGAAATTGCCGCGTCCGTCAAAGCTCTTGGGCGACAATCCGCGGAAGTCGCGAACGCGCGGCAGAGCGACCGTCACCAGACGATCAAGGAATTCGTACATCCGGTCCTTGCGCAACGTCACCTTGCAGCCGACGGCCATGCCGTCGCGAAGCTTAAACGAGGCGATGGACTTCTTCGCCTTGGTGATGACCGGCTTCTGGCCGGCGATCAGGGTCAGCTCGGCCGCAGCCTGTTCAACGGCCTTGCGGTCGTTGACGGCTTCGCCGACGCCCATATTGATGACAACCTTTTCAAGTCGCGGCGTCATCATTGCGTTTTTGTAGCCGAACTGCTTCTGCAACGACGCCTTGATCTTGTCGTTGTACTCTCGCTTCAGTCTCGGCGAATATTTTTGCGCCTCAGCCATCGATCACCTCGCCCGAACGGCGCGCCACGCGAACTTTGCGGCCGTCGTCCAGTTTCTTGAACCCGACGCGCGACGGCTTTCCGCCAACCGACAGCGCGACATTTGAAATATGAATAGGCGCTTCTTCCCGCACGATGCCGCCGCGCGACGTCGCCGTCTGGCGCTGGTGCTTGGCGACGACATTGACGCCTTTGAGAAGGACGCGGTCTTCCTTCGGCATCACGGCCGTCACTTCGGCCTCCTGGCCGCGGTGCTTGCCCGTGAGGACGACGACCTTGTCGCCTTTTTTGATCTTGGCAGCCATGATTAGAGAACCTCCGGGGCGAGCGAGACGATCTTCATGTGGTTCGTCGCGCGCAACTCGCGAGTGACCGGCCCGAAAATGCGGGTGCCGATCGGCTCTTTGTTGTTGTTGATGAGAACCGCAGCGTTCCGGTCGAAACGGATGACCGAGCCGTCCCGGCGCTTGATGTCCTTGGCGGTGCGAACGACGACCGCTTTCATGACCTGGCCTTTTTTGACCCGGCCGCGCGGGATCGCTTCCTTCACGGAAACGACGATGATGTCGCCGACGCGCGCGTAGCGGCGTTTAGACCCGCCGAGCACCTTGATGCACTGGACGCGCTTGGCGCCCGAGTTATCGGCGACGTCTAGATTTGTCTGCATCTGGATCATGTCGACCCTCCACGGACTTTCGTCCGGCCTTTTTCACTTAACTAACGTCTCAGCCTTTTGAGCCGAGACCGATGACTTCCCAACGCTTCAGTTTCGACTTCGGCGCGCATTCTTGAATCTGGACGAGATCGCCGATCTTGAAATTATTAGCCTCGTCATGCGCGTGGAAACGCTTCGAGCGCTTCAGCGTCTTCTGGAGGACCGGGTGTTTAAAGGTCCGTTCGACGCTGACGACGACGGTTTTCGCGCCCTTGTCGCTCACGACCGTCCCTTGCAGAATGCGTTTCGGCATTGATCAGCCCTCGCCTTATTTCGCCGCGAGCGTCTTTTGACGCATCACTGTTTTGATCCGCGCGATATCTTTGCGCACTTCCCCAATCCGCGACGTCTTCTCAAGCTGGCCCGAGGCCCGCTGGAATCGCAGATTGAACTGTTCCTTCTTCAGCTGGAGGAGCGTGTCCTTCAGCTGGTCCTCGGTCAGGTCTCGAACCTTTGCTGCATCCATGATCCTGATCCCTATTCGCCGATGCGCTTCACGATGCGCGTCTTGATCGGCAGTTTCTGAGCGCCAAGCATCAAGGCCGAACGCGCGACTTCGTCGGTCACCCCGTCGAGCTCGAACATGACGCGGCCGGGTTTCACCTTGGCGACCCAATATTCCGGCGCGCCCTTGCCCGAGCCCATTCGGACTTCGGTCGGTTTTTTCGAGACCGGCACGTCCGGGAAAATGCGGATCCAGACCCGCCCCGCACGCTTCATTTCGCGGGTGATCGCGCGGCGAGCCGCTTCGATCTGGCGCGCCGTGAGGCGGTCGGGCTCGACGGCTTTGAGGCCGTGCGAACCGAAGTTCAATTCCGTTCCGCCTTTCGCATTGCCGCTGACGCGGCCTTTGAACTGCTTGCGGTATTTTGTGCGTTTGGGCTGCAGCATGTCAGCTCTCCAACCAATCCTTTACGTGCGCGCTTCGCGGCGCGTGGGGGCGACGCCGCCCGTCTGCGCATCCACAATCCTGGCTTCCTGGGCCATCGGATCGTGCTCCATGATCTCGCCTTTGAAGATCCAGACCTTGACGCCGATCGCGCCATACGGCGTGCGAGCGGTCGCCGTCCCGTAATCGATGTCCGCGCGAAGCGTGTGCAACGGCACGCGGCCTTCGCGATACCATTCCATCCGCGCGATTTCGGCGCCGCCGAGGCGACCGGAAACGTTCACCCGGATCCCAAGACCGCCCATGCGCATTGCAGTCTGCATCGAGCGCTTCATGGCCCGGCGGAACGCGACCCGGCGTTCAAGCTGCTGCGCGATGTTTTCTGCGACCAGCGTCGCGTCGATTTCGGGCTTGCGGATTTCGACAATATTCAGCGCCGTCTCCGACTTCGTGAACTTTTGCAGCTCCGAGCGGAGCTTTTCGATGTCAGCGCCTTTTTTGCCGATCACCACGCCCGGACGGGCGGTGTAGATCGTTACGCGGCACTTTTTGTGCGGGCGCTCGATGATGATACGGGAAACGCCGGCCTGCTTCAGTTTCTCGTGCAGAAACTCGCGGATCTTCAGATCTTCATGAAGAAGATCCGCATACGCGCCGCTTGGCGCGAACCAACGCGAGTCCCACGTGCGATTGACGCCGAGGCGAAGACCAATCGGATTAACCTTCTGGCCCATTAAGCGGCCTCCTCAACTTGTTTCACGACAATCGTGATCTCGGAAAAAGGCTTGAAGATGCGGCCCATGCGTCCACGGCCGCGCGGCGTCCAGCGTTTCAGGACCATGTTCTTGCCGACGAAGGCCTGATCGACGACGAGCGCGTCGATATCGAGATCATGGTTGTTTTCAGCGTTCGCGATCGCGCTTTCGAGGACGCGCTTTACTTCTCTCGAAATGCGCTTTTGCGAGAATTCGAGATCGGCGAGCGCGCGGTCGACTTTCTTGCCGCGGATCAATTGCGCGACAAGATTGAGCTTTTGAGGCGACGTTTTCAGGAGCTTGCCCTTCGCCATCGCGGCGTTGTCGGCGATCCGCCGGGGGTTTTTTTTCTGGCTCATGATTAAGCTCTCTTCGCCTTCTTGTCGGCGCCGTGCCCGAA
>JBBTJH010000256.1:0-8005 GCA_038059555.1 Pseudomonadota bacterium
GAGACGCGCTCCTTCGGAGCGCTCCTCAGGATGAGGAAGTTCTTTAGCGCAACAAGGACACCCCTCATCCTGAGGAGCGGCCGCAAGGCCGCGTCTCGAAGGATGCGCAGCGGACTCTGTTGACTGTCTTCGCTCCTCACTGCGCCGCCGATATCTTCACTCTCGAAACGTCCGTCCGCGCGAAGACGCCCGGGCGGTACATGTCCTCGATGACGGCTCCCGGGAAGACGAACTCGCCCGGCGTCACGGCGCGCACGAGATAGGCGACCGTGAAGCTTTCCTTGTTGTCGTAGAGATCGATCGCCGCGACAAAACGGTCGTCGCGCGCTTCGGAGACTTTCGTCCACGAAATCGGCCCGATCCATTTATAGGGGCCGGAGGTTCCTTCCTGCGCGCCGTCTTCTGGATTGAGGATCGCCTCAATTTCGAAACCGGCGGGTAAAAGATCCGCGAGAACCGAGGGGTGCAGCCGGTCGGCGCTCGCTTTGCCGGTGACGACGACGACGAGACGGTCGTTCTGTCTGACAAGCGAAAGATCGACCGGCTTTCCATCGCGCGTTGCGACGCGTTTCGTCAGGGTGAAGCCCTGCGACGTCGCGACGGGCGCCGTTGTCGGCGATCCGTAGACGGAGACCGAGGCAAAGAGCGGACCCTTGCCGGCATTAGCGAAGGTCGCGCCTTTTTCGAGCGCGTCGCGCGTGAGGTTGAAGCGCGGCGCCGGCGATTTTTCCGCCGTCGCCGCCCCGTCCCTCGTCAATTCAACCGGACCGGACGAGCGCAACAACGACTGCGCCGCCATCAGCACAAACGCTTTTTCCTGCGTTTGCATGCGTTCTGGATCCTTCATCAGCTGGACGAATTTCTCCGACATGTCGTTGACGCCCGGCGCGTTCTGCACTTCCGCCAGCAGCGCGAGAACGCCCGCCGCATCGCGGAGCGATGTCTGGTAATAATCGCCGGTATTTTGATAGCCGATCGCCGCCATCGCTTTGCCGAAGGCGCTCAACGAGCGCGCGCGATCGCCGAGCATGGCGAGGGCGGCGCCGATTTGCGCTTTTGCGAGCGGGCTGTCGGTCTGATCGAGCAGCGCATCATGGAAATAGCGCAGATCGGACAGGTCCGCGCGGCCTGCCCGCGCCAGAACATAAAGCGAGTAAGCGGCGGCTCTGCGGCGCAATTGCTCCGTCGTGTCGTTCGACCACGCGCCTTGATAGGCTTCCATCTGGTAGCCGATATAGACCCAGCGATCGACGCGCGCGACTTGCGCGAGCGCGTCATAGGACTTGTCGAGCGCGGCGTCCGGAACGCCGTAGCCTTCGGCTTTCGCGCGGTAGAGGAAATCGGTGACATAGGCGCCGAGCCATGGCTGCGCCGATGAATCGCTTTCATGCCAGAGCCCAAAGGCGCCGTCCGATCCTTGACGGTTGAGAAGCTGGTTCACCGCATCCTGAATGCGCGGGCGCACCGCGAATTCAGGTCCCCGCCCTGCTTCGCCGCCAAGCTCGTTGATGTAGAGAAGCGGCATCGCGGTCGAAGTGAGCTGCTCTGAGCATCCGTAAGGATAGCGGTAAAGCGAATCGATCAGCGGCGCCGGATCGACGCCCTTGAGGCGCGAGAACGAAACGTTCACCGCCGTCGAGCCCGGCACGTAATTGGCGATCAACGTACGGTCGAGCGCAACCGTTTCGCCCGGCAGCAATTGACGCGTCGACACCTGCGTCACCGGGAAATACGGCGTTCTCACCTGGATTGGATAATTGCGCGTGACTTTGAAGCCCCCGGGACCGGAGACGCTCATGTCAACGCCGCCAATCCCGACGGCCGACGCCGTCACCGGGAACAACACGGTCGCCTGTTGGGCTTTGGCGAGCGTCAGCTTGTCGCTCGCCGTCGTTGAAACCGGACCCTTGCCGGAAAGCGCGACGGAATACTCGCCGGCGGCGCCGTCGACATTGTCGATCAACAGCGTCGCTTGCGCCTTGTCGTTCGGTCCGAGGAATCGCGGCAGCGAGAGCAACGCCGGCGCCGGATCGCGCACCGTCAACGGTTGCGACGCCGCGCCGAGCTTGTCGCGGCTCCACGCAACCGCCATCAGGCGAAGCTCGCCATTAAAGTCAGGTATGTCGAGCGGGACATTGGCGACGCCTTGCGCGTTGACCTCAACCGGCCCCTCGAAGAGCGCGATTGATTTGACCGGAACGACCGTCAGACCTTCGCCGCCAAGCTGGTCGCCGCCGAACCTTTCGGCAGCGCCCAAATTGGCGTCGAGAATGCGGCCGTAATCGTCGCGCACGGCAACGCCAAGACGCTTCTTGCTGTAATAATACTCGGCCGGATCGGGCGACGCGAACTTCGTCAGACGCAAGATGCCCTCATCGACCGCCGCGATGGTCAACATCACGGTCTCGCCGCTGGCTGCGCCCTTGATCTTCACCGGCGCCGTGAGCTTTTGCCGCGGGCTGACCATTTTCGGGGTCGCGAGCGCAACCTCCATTTTCCGGGCGCCCATGTCGAACGGGACATAAGCAACGCCCATCGCGCGTCTTGGGATCGGACGCTTCACCGCATCGCGCGGCGTGACGATGGTTGCGAGAACGTAAAAGCCCGAGCCCCAGGACGGGTCGGTCTCGACGACAATCTCGCGGCCTTTTTCATCGACCTTGAGACGCTGAACGAGTTGCACCTTGTCGGTCGCGATGGTGACGATCGCTTCTCCCGCATAAGGCGGATCGAGGAAGAGGCGCGCGCGGCCGCCCGGCGCGACGTTGTCGCTGGTCACTGTCAGCGTCGCCTGATCCGGCGTATCGGCGCCCGATTCATACGACCGCCAGCCGACATAGAAGCGGATATCGGTTTTCGCTTTCGAGACGGGATCCGTCGCGGTCAGGCGATAGGAGCCGGCGTCAAGCGCTTGCGAGATATGCGCGGGCGCGTTCGCCTTTGCGTCCGCACGGCCTTCGGCGACCAGCACGTCCTTGTAAGACCGCCGCCAGCGCCACTGACCATCTTCGCGGTACCAGTCGAACCAGTAATCTTCTTCGACGAGACGCCATTCGAGCGACCCGGCGACTTGCTTTCCTTGCCAGTCAACGAGCACCGCATCGATTTCGGCCGGCTCGTTCTGACCAAAGCCCCAGCCGTCTTTGCTGAGTTTCAACCCGAGATAGCGGTCGTCCGGCCGCACGGGGACGCGGGCGCTTTCGCGCACGACCCGCCCGCCCGGCTCGACCACGCCGACCACGAGATCGGCGCGCAGCGGCGCCCCGTAATTCTCCGGCGCCCCTTCGATCGTCAGATTGACCGACGCTTTGCCCGCCGCATCCGTCGTCGAATTGGTGAGCGTCAGATAGCGCTCGTCGAACCGGCTATCGGCCGGTCCGTAGCGATAGCCTTTTTGATCCGGGAACGGATTTGGATCGAGGCGAAGGCGCGCTTCCGCTTCGACGCCTAGAGCGCCCGCCGGCGCGCCGTAGAGATAGCGCGCATCGACTGCAACGGCTCTGGTTTCACCGGCGCGCAGCGGCGTCTTTTCGTTGACGTCGAGTTTGACCTCAATCCGCTGCGGCACGAAGTCTTCAACCGAGAATGTCTCGCCGCCGACAGCTCCGGCGCCATCGGCTTTGACTTCGATGCGCCATTGACCGCGCGCGGCCGATTTCGGGACCTCATAGTCGAAGGAAAACCCGCCGACTTCCAGCTGCTCGACCCGCGTCGTCTGCGCCTCGGTCGAATTCGGGCGGAAGATCGTCACGGTGAGCGGGCGGTCGGCCGCGAGCCCGGCGCTGTCGCGCAACAGGCCCGAAATGTGCGCCGTCTCGCCGGGGCGATAAATGCCCCGATCGAGATAGACGTAAGCATCGAGCACCGACGGGGCCGCTCTGCCGTCGACATTGCGATCGGACAAATCGAGCGGCGCGCGGTCGAGATCGAGCGCGGCGAAATCGTCCTGCGGACCATAGGCCATGATCATGCGCGGCGTCAGCGGATAATCGCCGTTGACGGCCGCTTTTTCAAAGCGCGCGCGGCCATCGCCCGAAGACGTCGCCCGGGCGAGAATATCGTTGTTGGACGCGACGAGTTCAAATTTAACGCCTGACAGCGGCCGGCCCGAATTCAGCGAGCGCACGAAGACGTCAATCCCTTCACTGCTCGAATAGCTGGTCATGGCGAGATCGGTGAACATCACCCAGCGCCATGACTGCGCCTTGCGATATTTGTCGCCGCCCGGCGTCGCATCGGTGAGCTTGACGAAATACGCGCCGGGTTTGAGATCGGTGAGCGCCGCGCCAAGCGCGAAAACCGTCGTCACCGTTTCGTTGTCGACCTTTTTGACCTTCAAATCCTTGTCGAAAACCTTGACGCCGACATCCTCGCCGCTTTCCTGGTCCCACACATAGAAATAGTCATCCTCGCTTGAGGATTCTCCTTGCGCGATCGATTTTCGCGCGAGCGAGCGGTCGGAGACGCGGTAGACGTAGATGTTGATCTTATCGACGTTGACCGTCTCGATGCCGAGGCCGTCCGCCTCGAGGCGCGGCAAGATCACGCCGTCGCCGACGAAGCCGACATAAGCGGGCTTGTCGCCGAAAGCGATTGTCACCTCGACCGGGCGTTTCAGCTTCTCGCCGGATTTCGACGGCGTTCCGGCGCGAACGCGCGCTTTATATTCCTTGTCGAACTCGATGCCCGCAAGGCATAGGCTTGAGCCTGCGACGGTGACCGCAGGTTTGATCGCCGGCGAAAGGCGGACATAGTCGGCGTAATTGGTCTTGCCGGAAGCGTCGAGTTCGCGCGTGAATTGGAGGCAGGCGCGCGGGGCGGCGCCGTTGGTTTCAAGGATCAGACGGTCGAACGCAAAGTCCTTCGACTTCGCTCGCTCGGCGCGCGGCGCGTCTTCGCCGCGAAACGCCTGAAACGGGCGCCGCGGGCCATCGGCGCCGTCGGTCGATGAGGCGATCGACCAGTCAGCGCCGTCGCTCATGGAGGCGCCGCCCCGGTCAATCACGCGTCCCAAAAGAAGACCGCTCGCAAAGGCGATCAGGATGCCCCCAGCGATGACGATTGTCTGATTTTTGTCCATGCCCCACTCCACAGCGCTCTCACCCGGCGCGATCTTAACCAAACTTATGACCTTTCGAGGTCCAAAAGAAACAGATTCCAAGGCATCGCGTCGTGGGACCGGTTCTTTTTCCGAATTGCAATTCGGGCGGGTAAGGCTAGGAAGGGCGCTGCCGCGGCGCCGAAACGGCGATCAGTCTCCGTAGCTCAGGCGGATAGAGCACCAGATTCCTAATCTGGGGGCCACAGGTTCAAGTCCTGTCGGAGACGCCGCGCCGATACGCCCCGCCGTCCGGCCTGTTTCTTGAAGGATAGCAAAGGGTTAACCGGGTAATCGCCCCTCCTCTTTCGATCGTCGAGGGACAGGGGCGGCAGCGACAGAAAACGATGCGCGACGCACTACTTTTAGCGGTGATTGCCGGCGGACTTCTCGCCGCGCTGCGCTATCCGTTCGTGGGCATGATCCTATGGGCGTGGTTCTCGCTGATGACGCCCCAGCAGATGGCCTACGGAACGCTCGGCATACAGCTCAATCTCGTCATCGCGGCGGTGACGATCGGGGCGATCATCCTCCGGGGCGAGGCTGCAAAGTTCCGGTTTGACAGCACGACCTTCTGGCTATCGATGGTCGCGGGCTGGCTCTTCGTCTCGCAGGCCAACTCGCTCGACCCTGCGAATTCCGCGATCTATTTTGATCGCTTCATCAAGACGCTGATTTTTGCGATCCTTTGCACCCAAATGGCGAACACCAAGTTGCGCGTGCATGCGCTGGTGTGGACGCTGGTGTTGTCGATCGGGTTCTTCGCCGCGAAAGGCGCGCTCTTCACGCTGATGACGCTCGGCCGCTACCATGTGCAAGGCGTGCCGACGACGATCCTCGAAGACAACAATCATCTCGGGATCGCGATTGCGACGATCCTCCCCATGATACTCTATCTGCGCGGCGAAGTTGCAAAACCGCTCCTGCGAAACGCGATGAGCGCGTTGCTGTTGATGTCGATTTTCGCCATTCTCGGAACGCAGTCGCGCGGCGCGTTCATCTCCCTCGTCGTGTTCGGCGGATTTTTCTGGCTGCGCTCGCGGCACAAGCTCGCGATCATCGCCGCCGGCGCTCTCGCCTTGCTGCCGGCGATCGCTTTCATGCCGTCTAGCTGGACGGAGCGCATGACGACGATTGCTGAGGCCGACAAGGACGATTCCTTTATGGGCCGCGTCGATGCCTGGGTGATCAACACCAAATTCGCCCTGGAGCATCCGCTCACCGGCGCCGGGCTTCGCAATCCGTATCAGCAGGCGCTGGCCGAAAAAATCGATCCCATCCGCGCCCCCCGCGCCCGGGCTGCGCACTCCATCTATTTTGAAATGCTCGGCGGAGCGGGATTTGTCGGCCTCTTCATCTATCTGGCGTTGCTCGCGAACGCCTTCCTCAAGACCGCAACCCTCCAAAAGGCCGGCATTCCCGGCGCCCCGCCCCCATGGCAGTCGCGGTTTGGCTATTTCGCCCAGATGTCGCTCGTGGTTTTTTGCGTCGGCGGCGCTTCGACGTCGCTCGAAATGTGGGATGGATATTTGCTGCTCATCGCGCTGATAGCGAGCGCCAGCCGCATCAAGGTCGCCTCAACCGGGAGCGCCCGCACGGAAGTTCGTCGCTCCAGCTGGCGGTCGGCCGCGCGCGGCGGCGTTTCAAAGCCCGTCCTTCGTCAGGCGAGCTGACGGGCTGGCAGCCTGCTTTCAGGAAGATCAGTGAACGGCGCGAAGCCGGACCGGCGGGGTCGCGGGCGTATGGTCGTGGCGACCGTGCGAATGGCCGTGCATATCCGACTGGGGCTCGGGCGCCTGATCGTGATCCGGACACGCGCATCCAGCTTCGATCTGGATCGTCGAGTCATGGATGCCGTAGCTCGCTTCGAGTTTTGATTTCAGCGCGAGCAACGCTTCATCTGCTGCGGCGCCGTCGCGGAGCTTGGCGTGCAGCGTCAAGCGCAGCTGATCGGGCGTCAGCTGCCAGATCTTCACGCTATGAATATCCTCAACTTCGTCGATCGCGCTTTTGAGATCCGTCGCCAGCGCCTCAGCGTCGATATGCGACGGCGCGCCTTCGAGCAGAATATGCGTCGTCTCGCGCAGGAGCTTTAACGCCGAGCGCGCAATCAGCACGGCGACAAAAATTGAGAGGATCGGGTCGATGCGGGTCCAGCCGGTTTGCCAGATGACGATCGCCGCGATGACGGCCGCAATCGATCCAAGGAGGTCGCTCGCGACATGCAGCATCGCGCCCTTGATATTGATGTTGTGCTCGCCCGCCTGATGCAGGAGCCGGAAGGCGATCGCATTCGCGGCAAGACCGAGCGCTGCAATCACCAGCATCGGCGCCCAAGCGACCTCAATCGGAGATAAGGACCGGCGAACGGCTTCGTAAATAATCCAGGACATCAGCGCGACCAGCGCGATGCCGTTCACAAACGCCGCCAGCACCTGAAGGCGGCGATATCCGAAATGGAGCTTCCGGTTCGCCGGGCGCGCCGACATCCAGTGAGCGCTCGCCGCGAGTGCAAGTGCGAAGGCGTCGGTCATCATGTGCGCGGCGTCGGCGAGAAGCGCGAGCGAGCCGGAGATAATGCCACCGATCACCTCGACGATCATAAAGACGAAAATCACGCAGAAGGCCGCGATCAGCCGGCCGCCATCAGCGCGGTGTTGCGCATGGCCCACAAAAGAGTGGTCGTGGCCGCAATCGGTCATGCAGATCCTGTTCGCCGAAAAGTCTGTAAGTTCAAAGAGCGATCGAGAAAAACAGTAAAGCCCTCGCCGGCCCGAGGGGCAAGCCGATTGTGGGTTTTCGACTGCATTTGATGTGGATTGAAAGCAACAAAAACGCCTCTTGATCCCGGGATTAAGTGATAGGATAACATTTCAGTTGATAAAGTCGTTCAGCCTGCTAGCGGGA
>JBBTJH010000257.1:0-3772 GCA_038059555.1 Pseudomonadota bacterium
GGGCAATTCCCGCTCCAGCCCTTCAAGGTCGCTTTCATCCATTCGCCTGCCTCCGGCCGCCCTTATAGGGAGGGCGCTGCAAAAAAGCGCCCGGTCCTTGAAAGGACCGGGCGCTAAGATGCGCTGTTGCGCCTACGCCGGGAGGGGATATTCCGGCGACCTGGGCGACGTTCGGACCTGCTAGCGGGGGGGCAACGCCGATCCGAAAATGATGTCTCCCAAGCACTGTTACTCTAACGCCTCACACGGTAACTTTTCAATAGGTATTTTTAAAAAAAGCTTGCGTGTTGTGCCGATACATACGGGATCGTGAAGATCTCTCTAATCGTTAATGAAGGCGCCGCCCGCATCCGGGGCCCGGAACAGGCGATTTTCGAGGGTTCCGCCGGTGCTGACGCCTTGTAGCGCCACTATCGTGACGCCGCCCTGGGGGTCGCGCACCGCCCATTGTTCAATCGACAGATCGGGGGCCGACATGACGAGCGTGAGCTCGCCCTCAGTCTCGTCCCCGGTAGACGCATAGGTGACGGCGACCGCGTCGGCGCTGCGATCGACCGATTTCAACGTCGCGTCGCCAATGTCGATCTTCTTGCTCAGAAGAAAGCGTAGCGGGGTCTTCTTCAGCGGGTAGGAATCGGCCGTTTCGAGCTCCGAATTCTCGACATAGACCATGCCTCCCGTCGCAACGATGGTGATCGGCGAGGGGTCGTCATAGTCGAACCGGATCTGGCCGGGCCGGCGCAGATAGACCTTACCGGTGACGACCGCCCCTGACGGCGCCGTCTGCACGAAATCGCCCGATAACGTCGTCAGGCTCTCGATCTGACTGAGCACCCGCGCCGCGACCGCCTCGTCGCTGAGGTCTGAAAAGACAACCGGCTGCGCGGGCGGAGGGACTGCGGCGGCGAGTTTCACCGGGGCGGCCGTTGTTTTGGGGGCGGGAGCGGCGACGGCCGCGAGCTTCACCGGCGCGGGGATCTCGGCCGAGACCGGCGTCGCGTCAAAGGCCGCGCTGGCGGCAAGGAAGGCGACGGATGAAAACAAGGCGCTGATCATTTCCTGGTCTCCTTGGGCGGCGGGCCGAAAATTGGACCTCCCCGCAGGCTGGTTCACTCTCTTGCTAGGCCCTAAAGGCGCCCCTTATCGGACCCGATTATGGCGCCCGCCGGCGTCCGGTCACATTTGCGCGACTTTCAGGCCTTGGGCAGCGCGTTGACCTCGTCATCGCTCAGCGTGCGCGCCTCGCTGATCAGCATGATCGCAATGCCGTCACGCACCGGATAAGCGAGCCGCGCTTTGCGGCTTAAAAGCTCGCCCGCTTGCCGGTTGTAAATGAGGCGGTCCTTGGTCGCCGGACAGACCAGGATCTCAAGGAGCTTCGGGTCGATTTCTTTCATCTGCGCAGACGTCTCGCTCATCGCATTCTCGCCTTTTTACTGGACGGTTTGACCGTCGCCGCCGTCGCCGCCCATGCGCATCAGCGCAATAAGGCAGTCGGCGCGATCGGCAAGCGTCGGCGCTTCCAACAGCGCCTGCTTTTCATTCGGCGCAAACGGACACCCCATCGCCAGGGAATTCACCAGCGCGTCGGTCGGCGCTTCGGTCGCCGCCTCCCAGTCGGTGCTGAGATTTTCCGTGTCAAGATAAAGACGCATGGCGTCAAACAGCCGCTCGCGATCGATGGCTTTTTCGGTCGCATCGGCGTCCGCGTCCGGAATGAAGTCGGAGTAGTCGACTTGCGCTTTGCGGTAAGGGGTGTCGGCGCTCAGCTCTTGCCCCAGCCGGAATCGCAACAAGCCCGTCAGCGTCACGAGATAGCGGCCGTCGCCGGTTTCCGAGAACGAGGTGATGCGCCCGGCGCAGCCGATGTCGAAAAGCGGCGGCGGACCATTCGCCGCTTCGCGCGGCTGAATCATGCCGATGGTGCGCGCGCCGGCAAGCGCGTCGTCGATCATCCTGAGATAACGCGGCTCGAAAATATTCAGCGGTAGCTGCCCCTTCGGCAGCAAAATGCACCCCGAGAGCGGAAACAGCGGAATGATCCCCGGCTGCTCGCGGCCGTGAACGCGCAGGGCCTTGGGGAGGGGGCCCGCGCCGCCCATCAGGAAAACATCAAGGAGGAAAGCCGGCGCCGCCCGCTCAGCGTTTGCGGGTGCTTGGGCCCCAGCGCTTCGAAGATCGTCAGCAGTTTTTTGCGCGCCGCCTCCTCTTCCCAGGCGCGATCTGCCGCAAACATGGCGAGCAATTCGTCGATCGCGCCTTCGGTATCGCCCTTGGCGGCGAGGGCTTCGGCGAATTCGAGACGAAGGGCAAAGTTTTTCGGCTCTGCGGCGGCGCGGCGTTTCAAGTCCGCGATGTCGCCGCCGGCCTTCTCGCCAAGTTCAATCTGTGCACGGACGGAGCTTAGCGCAGGATCGTTCTTCTTCGCCTCCGGAACGCTCGCCAGCACCTCGCGCGCGCCGGCAAGATCGCCTGTCGCGAGCCGGCATCTTGCAAGTCCCGCGATCGCTCTCACAAACGCGTCGTTGCCGGATTCTTCGGAGATCTGCGCGACGTCGGCATAGGCCTGCGCCGCCGCGACGGCGTCGCCGCCCTCGAGCGCTGCATCCGCGGCATCGAGAACGGCGCCAAGATCGATGGCGTCAGCGGCGGGGCCGGCCATTCCGGCGAGGCGCCCGATAAAAGCTTTGATCTGGCTATCGGGGACCGCGCCCTGAAAGCCATCGACGGGGCGGCCCTGAAAGAACGCGTAGACCGTCGGCACCGACTGGATGCGCATCTGCGAGGCGAGCATTTTGTTCTTGTCGATATCGATCTTGACGAGCGTCACCGCGCCTTTGGCCTCGATCACCGCCTTTTCGAGCGCGGGCGTCAGCTGGCGGCAGGGTCCGCACCACTCGGCCCAGAAATCGACAATCACCGGCGCTAACATCGAGGCGTCGAGCACGTCGCGCTCGAAGGTTTCGATGGTGGCGTCCTTGATGAAATCGCTTTTGGCGCTCTTTTGGGTTCCGGCTGTCAGATCCATGAATTTCCAGTCCTTCGTTCGTCCCCCTAAATGAGGTTCCGCGCGGGCGAACGCAACGGCTTAAGGCGATTTTCAGGCCTTCGGCTCCGGCCGGGAGAGGTCGATAATCCGCGGTTCAAAGCCGCAGGCCCGGACGAATTTAAGGAGATCGGCGGGCGAGATCGCAGTCGAGGCGGTATTTTCGAGCGGATGGAACCAGACCGCCGGCCATGCGAGCAATGCCGTATCAAGCGCGACCTCGGTTAACGCGCGCGCGGTTTCATTGATCAACGCGAACGGGGTGACCGCGCCGGGAATAACGCCCATGGTCGCCGTCATCAGGTCGGGCCGGCCGAAAGAGAGCCGCCCCTTCGACCCAGCCGCGCGCCCATAGCCCACGATATCGACGCCGGTGTCGCAATGCGCGACCGCCAGAAAGAGCCGGTCTTTCTTGTCCTTTAAAAACAGGTTTTTCGAGTGCCCGCCCGGCATCGATACCTTGTGGTCGCGGCCCTCTTCCACCGTAAAGATCGCCGGGTGCTCGACGGTCCGGTGCGCGATTTCAAGGCGGTCCAGAAAGTCAAAAAGTTCGGTGCGGGTTTTCATAAGTGGCGGTGTTAGGGATTGGGGATTGGGGACTTGGGATTAGGGATTAGGGATTAGGGATTAGGGAAGGCGGGGGTGGATCGTCGCCGGGTTTGCTCCTAATCCCTAGTTGTTTAGTCCCGGCATGTCCTGCAACGGGTTGAGTTTGAATCTTTTCGG
>JBBTJH010000258.1:0-3096 GCA_038059555.1 Pseudomonadota bacterium
CATTCTGGGTTCGACACAGGCGAAAGCCCCTGCAGCCATGGCAGGCCTTGCGATCGGATTGACCCTCACGCTCATCCACATCGTCGGAATCCAGATCACCGGCGTCTCGGTCAATCCGGCGCGCAGTTTCGGCCCTGCCGTCCTCGTCGGCGGCAAGGCGCTCGCTCAGCTTCATTTGTTCCTCATCGCGCCGCTGATCGGGGCCGCCCTTGCCGGCGCGCTGTTCCGGACGAAGCTGCTGGAAGCCGACGCCTGAGGAAACCATCTAGCGGGCGAGGTTTTCCCGGCGGGTCAAACACCGCAATCGCCGGCGAGCGGTTACTCGCGTCCGGAACTCCTCAGCGGAAGCCTCGCCCCGGCGCATCCCGCCTTCCGTTCATCGATAATCTTGCACGCTGACATCCAAACCGGCGCTCCCGCGCATCTAAGGGGTGATCAAAGGCGCACGGGCGATCCCTGTCGCGCACCCAAAAAAAGGAAAAACAGCCATGGAAGAAATTCTTGTACCCCTCTTCGTCTTTTCAGCGCTCGCGATCATCCTGGTCGCGGCGTTCTTCTTCAGCTACCGCAAGCGGCGGATCGTCTATGACGCAATCAAGGTCGCGATCGAAAAGACCGGATCGGTCGACGCCGCGCTTGTCGAGGCGATCATCCGCGACAAGGTCGGCCCGAACGCGGATCTGCGCAAAGGCATCATCCTGATCGCGACAGCGGCCGCTTTCGTGATGCTCGGCTACTCGATCCCGGACGATGAGGCGGTGAGCCCGATGATGGGCATTGCGGCGTTTCCGGGCTTTATCGGCCTTGCCTATGTCGCGTTCCACTTCTTTGCCCCGCGCGAGCCGGTGGTTTAGGATCGCGCGACCGCTTGAAGAGGCTCCGATGGGGCTCAGCGACATTGACCTTGTCACTTTGGCGAAGGCGGCGCGCGACAGCGCCGCCTTTGAAACCTTGGTGCGCCGGCATCAGGCACCCCTGCGCGCGTTTTTGATCCGCCTCACTGGCGATGCGCCCGCCGCCGACGATCTCGCGCAAGAAGCGCTGATCAAAGCCTATCGCGGGCTCGACGGCTTTCGCGGCGGATCGTCGTTTCGAAGCTGGCTCTTTGCAATCGCCATGCGCGAAGCGCAGATGGCGAAACGCAAAACCATCGCGCGCGAGAAAATTGCAGCGGCCGCTGATTTAGATGACGCGGGCTCCGAGCCGGCCGAATTCTCGATCGATTTGCAACGGGCGCTCGCGTCCTTGAGCGAGGACGAACGCGCGGCCGCGCTGCTCTGCGACGCTGCAGGGTTCTCGCATGCGGAAGCGGCGAGCGCGATGGCGGCGCCGCTCGGCTCTGTGAAAACGCTGGTCGCACGCGCGCGGGAAAAACTGCGCGCCGCGATGTCGGATGAAATCGGCAACAAGGGTGCGGCGCCGGACGCCGCTTGTGCGTGAGGAGATGGCTATGAATATCGATACGCTGCTGGCCAAGGATTTTTCAGCGCTCGTCAAACGGCTGGACGCTGACGGTTTTGCCGAGCGCATTCTCAAGAGCATCCGGAGCGTCGAGCGCCGGCGCCTGATCGTCGTCGGCGGCGCGGGCGCTCTCGGCGCGGCGGTCGCGGCGACGCAGTTTCAATCGCTGATCGAAGCCTTCCGCGTTGCAATTCCCTCGCTCAACATCGGCTCGACGCCGATGGTGATGGCGGCGCTGCTCTTTGCGATGGCTGGCGGGGCGACGGCGCTGATCGCGCCCTCGCGCTAGGTCGCCGCGCTGTCGCGGTAGAGCCGGCCCCAGAGCCCGGCGCTGACGCCATAGGTGAACGCCGTCCACATCAAGGTGAACACGATGCCGATCACCGCCCACAGCCAGCCGAACAGCGGAAAGACCCACTCGCCGCCCTCGCCGCCGCCGATGAGGCGCATGTAGCTTTCAACCGCCGTCGCGAGATAGCCGACGACCGCGAACGCCGCCCCGCCGCCGAGCCCCACCAGCAAAAGCTCCGCGCCGAAAAGCACGACGCCGAGCACGACGAACGCCAGCGCGAGGCGCAAAACGTCATAGCGCCGCGTCACCTTGAAGGCGCCCGTAAACGACATCGAGCGGCGGCAGACCGCAACCCCCGCATAAGGATAAAGCCTCAGACTGAAGAACCCCGCGAGCGCGAGCGCGAGGGAGGCGAAGGCGACCATGCTGAGCCCGTCGAGCGTTACAGCGCCCGCCTGCCCGCCAGCGGCCGTCACCATGCCATTAAAGAGGCGTATGACGTTGATGTAGACAAAAAGCGAGATCGCCACGAACGCGCCGACCCCCGCCGTAACGCCGAGCGAGCGCCCCAGGAGCCCGAAGCCGGCCGTGCGATCCTCGCGGCGCGGCCTCACATGCAAAATGAGAAGCGCGATGAGGATCGCCGCCGCCGCAACAGCGGCAGAGCCCCACACCTGATATTGATGAAACCAGCGCACGCCGAAGGCGTCGGCGCCGGCGATGACGTCGATCGTGTGAAGGCTCTCAGCATCCGGAAAGCTGGCATAGGGAACCGTCATCGCCTGCGTGATGAAGCCGATGATCGAGACCGTCGCAAAAGTGATCGGCGCATAGACGACGAGCAGGAAGACGAGAAAGCTCAAAAACCCGGCCAGCAAAAAGCGGATCTGATCGAACCCGAAGGGAAGCCGCAAAACCCCCGGCGCCGGCCGCTCGCCGAGCCCCGCATAGCGCACCAGAGGCGCCATGAACGAGGCGACAAGGATCGCATTGATGACAGCCGAGGCGAGATAAATCGTCCACACTTCTTTCGACATCGCCGCGAGCCCGCTCTGCGCCGCGCTTGCGGCAAGCTGCGTCACTTGCCCCCAACTCGCGCCGGCGCCGGCGACATCGGCGAAGGTGATGACGCGGCCGTTCGCGATCGAGAGATACCCGAACGTCGCCGCCATGTTGAAAATCAGCAGCAACACGAGCGGCAACGCCGCGACGCGCATCACGGTCTCGAACCGGCGCGTAGAAAACTGCAACGCTTCGCCGACGACTGATAAAGGCCGTAGAGCCATCCGCCACCCCTAATCCGCCAGCGTAAAACCGCCAGCGCCCCGAGCGCCATGTTATCC
>JBBTJH010000259.1:0-6200 GCA_038059555.1 Pseudomonadota bacterium
AGGAGAAAACGGAGAGCGGCAAGGATAGCGCCACCTATGCCTACTGGACGATGCTTATTGGCGATCGAGGCAAGGAAAAAGCAAAGATCGAAGCGATCTCGCCGGTGAATGCGGCCGAAAATTTCAAGGCGCCCGTACTCTTGCTTCACGGATCCGACGACACCGTCGTTCCTTATAGCCAGAGTTCCAGGATGGAAGCGGCGCTCAAAAAAGCCGGCAAAGACGTGAGGCTCGTGAAGCTCAAGGGCGAGGATCACTGGCTTTCCCAGAGTGAGACGAGGCTGCAGGCGCTGAAAGAACTCGACGCCTTCATCGCCGCGCATATCGGCGGGTGACGGCCTATCTCACCTTCAACGTCGCGCCTTTGAAATTGTTGAGCTCGTCGATTTCATCGACGGCGCAAAAGACGGGGCTGCCGTCTTCCGGCGGGAAACAGCCGTCGACCATGAAATCGACGCTGCGGGAGACCAGCGGATTGGGATTGCCGGGACCGATCGGGTTTTTAACAAAACTCGCGCCGCCGGCGATCACATAGGCGAAATAACCGGTCAGCTCCGCACTGGCGCCGGGCGCCAATTGGGTTCGCTGCGTCAGGTCATCGCAAGAGGCGGGACTGCCGGCGGCGAGCTGACCTTCCGTCAACGGACATTCGATGAGCAGCAGCGGCTGTCGAGGGTTGCGCCGGAACGCCATGATGCGGAACGGCCCCGCCGCCTCGCTGCCGGCGTTGCGGATTTTCACTTTGACCTTGAGGCTTGCCTCGGCGGCGCCGATCGGCGTTACGGACTCAATCACAAGATCGGCGCGGCGCGGCGCGCCCGCGACAATCGTGAACGGGATGCAGGTGCGATTGTTGGTCTCGTCCGCTTCCGCGATTTCGCCCTCGGGATCGACCGTCGCGCAGATCGAAAAGGCCCCGGGCTGAAGCAAGGGCGTCCTGACGGAGGCGGTGTCCTCAACGCTCTCGCCGGGCTGAAGCGCCGCGCCGTCGGGCTGGCGCCATGCGGTCAGATCGGCGATGGGCGGCTCGCTCTCGCTCGCGTAGAGCCGGACGTCCATCGCAGCCGGCGACGTTGCTGCGACTGATCCCGCGTTTCGTATCGCGGTCGTCAGCGAGATGGCGGATCCGGCCGTCGCTTCTGCGGGAGCGGCTTCCAATCTTCCAACCGTAAGATCGGGAAGCGGCGCAGTCGTCGCGCAAGCGCCAAGCGAGAGGAGCGCAGAGGCCAAAGCCGACAGACGCATTGAACACCCCATAAAGCCCCCGGAACACCGAACGGGGTAAGCTTGCGCCCGGCGTCGGCGCAGGGTCAAGCGACGCCATTTATTTGCAATCAATCGGGGAAATAGAGCGCAGGGCGCCCGCTACTTTTGCGCCTTGCCGTCGTCATCGGAGGGCTTGGCCTTTTTCGGCGAGCGGATGAACGAGCCGAGAAAAGCGTCCTCGTCCGTTTCGCGCAGGCGCCGGAACAGGCTGTCGGCGCGCGCGCGCCGCGACATCGGCGTTTCGCCGAGCCGTTTGAAAAGATCTTCGACCGACACTTCTGTCGCGCGGCTCATCGCCCGAGGCCCCCGCCTTACTTTTTGGTAGGGCCAGAGTTGATTCGCGGCGGTTAATAAAAGGTTAATTTAAGAGCCTCAGGGTCGAATCGACCCGTCGGTTTCGCGGAAAAATTGCGCGGCGCGCTCTGCAACCTGCTGATGGGCGGCCGCGCGGTTGAAACCCTTAAGGTCTTTGCAGTCTGCGAGCCTTTTGGCGCCTTTCTTCGAGCAGGGATCGAGGAACGAATTATGCCGGGCCCCGGCGATATTCTGGAATTGCGAGGTGCGGATTTTTTTGGCGAGCCGGTTGGCGTTGGTTTCAATCGGCGCTCTCGCATCGGCGTCGCCGGCGATGACGAGCACCGGCGCTGTAATCTTCAGGAGGCTGTCGTCGGTGACGGCCTGCGCCATCGTCGGCGCGATGAGGACGAAGGATTTGATGCGCGGATCCTTGAATGACGCTTTATGCTCGGCAAGCGTCACGCGCATCGACGGCGCTTCCTGCAGCATCGTTTCGAATTGGTCGGCCGCGTAGGGAAATTCAGCTTGCGGTTCGCAAGTTGCGTCGCGGTCCTTGCCGGCGCAGAATTTTTCAAACTGACTGAGCGAAGTAAGTCCGCCCGCGAGCGCCGTCATCGCATATCCGCCGGCGGAATAGCCGGCGCCGTAGATTTTGGTTTCATCAATCGCGGCGCCGAACTGGGGGTCTTTCAGCAATTCGTCGATCATCGCGGAGATATCGCGCGCGCGCTCCCACGGCATCATGAAACCGCGGGCGTCAAAACTCGCCTCCGCTGACGTCGTTCCATGATGATCGACAGCGGCGACGATGAACCCGTCGGCCGCCAGCTGCCGGCCCAGCCACATCATCTGCAGCGCCGAGCCGCCCTCGCCATGCGAAAGAACGACGAGCGGACGCTTGCCGCCCTCAGCGAGTGCTGCATCCTGCGCCGCCCATCCGCCTGCGAAGACAGGGGCGTCCGCCGGAAAGGCGATCTCGGACATTTTCGCGGTCTTGTCGGCCGGATACCAGATCGTTGTCGAAAGAGGCCGCGCGCGGCGGCGATCCCAGGAGAGCCGCAAGGCGTCCTCGTAGTCGCGATGGGTCATGCCGACGCCAGCGCCGTCCGCCGGCGGTTTGGTGATGGTTTTCTCGCCGCACGCGGCGAGCAGGAGCGCCGCAAAGAGCGCGATCAGAATTTTCGGCATGCCGACCCCAGCGTTTTCAGCGCCGGAGTCTCGGGGCGAATAGTGAAGGGGAGGTTACTTCGCGATCCCGCCGATGAGCGCGTATTTCGTGTTGATGTAATCCTCGACGCCGTATTTCGACCCCTCGCGGCCAAGACCAGATTCCTTGACGCCCCCGAAAGGCGCCACCTCGGTTGAAAGAACGCCCTCGTTGATGGCGACCATGCCGTATTCGAGCTTTTCCATGACGCGGAAGGCTCTGCCCAAATCCTTGGTGAAAAAATACGAGGCAAGGCCGTATTCGGTGTCGTTCGCCATGGCGATCGCTTGCTCTTCCGTCTCGAATTTGAAGAGCGGCGCGACGGGTCCGAATGTTTCGTCTTTCGCGATCAGCATCGATGGCGTCACGTCGCGCAGGACTGTCGGCTGGAAGAACGAGAGCCCTTTGGCGTGCCGCTTGCCGCCAGCGACGATCTTCGCGCCTTTGGAGGTTGCGTCCTCGATATGCTGCTCGACTTTTTTGACCGACGCCTCGTCGATCAACGGGCCTTGCTCGGTTCCCTCCTCAAGGCCGTCGCCGACTTTCAGTTTGGAAACCGCCGCCGAAAACTTCTCGGCGAAGCGCTCATAAACGCCCGCCTGCACAAGGATGCGGTTGGCGCAAACGCAGGTCTGACCGGAATTCCTGTATTTCGAGATCATGGCGCCTTCGACCGCGCGATCGAGATCGGCGTCGTCGAAGACGATGACGGGCGCGTTGCCGCCGAGCTCCATCGACACGCGCTTCATGTGCTTCATCGCGTTCGACGCGAGTTGCTTGCCGATTTCCGTCGAGCCGGTGAAGGTGATTTTGCGGACCTTCGGATTTTCGCACATCTCGTCCGCGATCTCGCCCGCCTTGCCGGTGATGATGTTGATGACGCCTTTCGGGATGCCGACATCGTCCGCGATGACGCCGTAAGCGGTCGCTGAAAACGGCGTCTGGCTCGCGGGCTTGGCGACGATCGTGCAGCCGGCGCCCATCGCGGCGGCGGCTTTGCGCGCGATCATCGCGGTTGGAAAATTCCACGGCGTGATCGAGCCGACGACGCCGACCGGTTCTTTCGTCACGATGATGCGCTTGTCGGCCCAGGGCGAGGGGATGACGTCGCCATAGATGCGGCGCGCTTCCTCGCCGAACCAGCGGAAGAAATTGGCGGCGTAAGCGACCTCGCCCATCGCTTCTTTCAGCGACTTGCCCATTTCGATGGTCAACAGCCGGCCAAGCTCTTTCTGGTTATCCATCAAGGCCTGATAAAACTTGCGGCAAAGCTCGCCGCGCTCGACGGCGGGTTTCTCGCGCCAGAGAAGGAACGCCGCCTGCGCCGCGTCGATCGCGGCCGCCGTTTCCTTGCGGCCGAATTTCGGAACGGAGCCGATGATTTCGCCGGTCGCCGGGTTGTTGACCTTGATCCGGTCAGGCCCGCCGACCCACTGGCCGTTGATGTAGCAATCTTCACGGAAAAAGCGGCTGTCGATCATCGGGGTCTCCTCTGCGGGCAAGGCGGTCTCGATAGCCCCAAAATTATATCCCGGCTAGCTGCATCGCGCGCTTGAGAGGCGATCTCCTTCAAGCGACAATGCGGTCAAACAGCCGAGGAAGAGATGTCCGTAAAATATCAAATGATGGGCGAGAGGGTCGCACTGATTACTCTGGATCGCCCGAAAGCGCTGAACTCCTTCAACAAGGAAATGCGGTTTGCGCTCGCCGACGCCCTCAGCCGGGGGAATGTCGATCCCGCCGTGAGGGCGATGGTCATCACCGGGGAAGGGCGAGGGTTTTCAGCCGGCGCCGATGTGACCGATGTGACGGGAGGCCGCACCGTCGAGGACATACTGAACGCCGAATATGGCGCGTTCCTCTCGATCATTCAGGGCTGCGACATTCCGGTCATCGCGGCGATCAACGGACCTGCGGCCGGCATCGGCATGACGCTCGCGTTGACTTGCGATCTGCGCGTGATGGCGCAGGACGCCTATCTGATGAGCGCATTTTCCAATATCGGCCTTATCCCCGATGGCGGCCTCTCGTGGCTGCTGACGCAGGAAGTCGGCTATGCGCGCGCCTATCAGCTCGCAATCGAAGCGGAGAAAATTCCGGCGCAAAAGTGCCTCGAGCTTGGCCTCGTCAACCGCGTCGTTCCGGGGGGTGAAGCCGTTGCGAATGCAGTCGACTGGGCGACGTCAATTGCGACGCGCGCGCCGATCGCCATGAAGCTCACGAAACGAGCGTTCCGCGCCGCTGCGCAAAATGGGCTGCGCAATGCGATGGCGCTGGAAGCGATGTTGCAAAAAACCGCGCTCGCGTCGGAAGACTGCCTCGAGGGCGTCGCCGCCCTGATGGAAAAGCGCAAGCCGCACTTCAAAGGGCGTTGAACACGCACCTTCCTAAAATCAGTACAAGGAAGCCAGCCGCGCATAGGCCAGGGCCGAAGGCGATCGGCTGATCCATCGGCGCCTCTTTCCCGCGCAAGGCGCCGGCGCCAATCGCGGCGAGCGTCATCAGCGCGCCCGCAAACACAACGGCGGGAAGGATCGCCCAACCGCCGAAGGCGCCGATCGCCGCTAAAAGTTTTGCGTCGCCTTGCCCGAGGCCGTCACGCCCCCGCATCTTTTCGTAGGCGATGCCGATGAGGCGGAATGCGAGATACCCGGCGCCGGCGCCGATGATCGACTCGCCAAGCGGGACCATGAGATTGAAAGCGCCCGCGAGCACCCCGACCCCGATCAACGGCAAGGTGATCGCGTCGGGAAGATAACCGGTCTCCAGATCGATGAAGGCGAGCGCGAGGAGCGCCCATCCGAAAACCGCCGAGCCGAGCGCTGCCCAAGTGACGCCGAAGACGGCGACGGAGGCGAGCGCGACGCCGCCGCCGAGCGCCTCGACGAGCGGATAACGAAGCGCAATCTTTGCGTGGCAGGAGCGGCACCGGCCGCTTTGGGCGAGATAGCTCACGATCGGCGCGAGGCCAGTCCAAGGGATCGGCGCCTTGCAGGCCGGGCAATAGGAGCCGGGGACGGCAAGGCCCCCGCGCGGGTCGCCCTCGACAAGGCCCCACAGGCGCGGCCCGCGGTAGATCACAACATTGAGAAAACTGCCGATCAGGAGCCCCAGGGCGAACGCCGCCGGGAGCCAGAAAACAGCATTTTCAATGGGGCCGGTCATTTATTGGGTGAATGACATGTTTTGGCGGGACAAGCCGTTGAGGAAAAGCGGAGCTTTACAACCCATTGACGAAATTGCTGACGCGAATTCATCTCCCTCAGACCGGAATTTTGGGAATTTGTCACAATTTCCACCCTCTATTCGGTATAGGACGCGCAAACCCGGAAACGGCGATGGGCGTTTGGCTTGGATTTTGATATTGCTGGCTTTCTGGCGGTGAATCGGGCGTAGCGGCAATCTGGCGCCGTTGCAGCTATTTGGCGAG
>JBBTJH010000260.1:0-6630 GCA_038059555.1 Pseudomonadota bacterium
AGAACTCGCAACGATCGAGGAGCAGGGAGCTCGGACGCGCGATGCGCGTCGGGTCGGAGCTGTTGGCGGGACTGTTTGTCGGGGCGATCCTCGGACTGGGGCTAGATACGCTGTTCGGCACGAAGCCTTTATGGCTTCTCGTCGGCATCTTTTTGGGGTTTGCGGCGGGCGTTTTGAATGTCAGCCGCGCGTTCAAAGCGTCGACCGGCGGTTCGTCGGAAAATGGGCAATCGCCGGACGGTCAGGGATAATCTCCCCGCCTCGCACCGGCAAACGGAATGGTTGAGATGTTTCACGCGACGCTCCCGACGCTTGGCGGTCACGGCTTACAAGCGGCCGGACCGATGGAGCAGTTTGAGATTTTGCCGCTGTTCGAACTGACAGCCGGCGGCGTCGATATCTCTTTCACCAACTCGGCGCTGTGGATGGTCATCGGCGTTGCAGCGACGATCGCCTTTTTCACCATGGCGACCGGACGGCGCGCGCTCATCCCGGGCCGGCTCCAATCGGTTGCGGAAATCCTGCACGAATTCGTCGCGAACCTTGTCCGCGACACCATCGGCCATGACGGCAAGAAATTCTTCCCTTACGTCTTCACGCTGTTCATCTTCATTCTTGTCGCCAATTTCATCGGCCTTATCCCGTCAATTCCGGGATCTCCGCACGATCTCCACACTTTCACGACGACGAGCCATATCATCGTAACCTTTGCGCTCGCGATGCTGACGATCACCATCGTGCTTGTGTACGGGTTCGCGAAAAATGGGCTCAAATTCCTGAAATTGTTTGCGCCTTCAGGCCTCCCCATCTGGCTGATGCCGATCCTCGTTCCGATTGAAGTCATCTCGTTCCTGTCGCGCCCGATCAGCCTTGGCGTCCGATTGTTCGCCAACATGCTGGCCGGCCACATCATCTTGAAACTGTTCGCGACCTTCGTAATCATGCTGCTCGGCGCGCCGATTGCGTTCAAGGCGCTCGCGTTGTTTCCGTTTCTCGGCGCTGTCGCGATCTTCCTGCTCGAATTTCTGGTCGCCGGTTTGCAGGCCTATGTGTTCGCAATTTTGACCTGCATCTATCTTTCTGACGCCGCGCACGCCGCCGATCACTGACACGCAAAAGAAGTTCCCTCGCGGCAAACGGGCCGACCGCGACAAGAGGGATTACCGGCTCTTACTTGATGAGACTTGAGGAGTTCACCCATGGACGTTGAAGCAGCAAAACTTATCGGCGCCGGCATCGCCGCCATCCCGCTCGCGGGCGCAGGCGTCGGCCTCGGCCTCATCTTCGGCAACTTCCTCGCCGGCGCGTTCCGCAATCCGTCGGCCGCGGCCGCGAACCAGCAAACCATGCTGCTCGCCTTCGCGCTGACCGAGTTCACGGGCCTGCTCGGCTTCGTTATCGCGATGATCATTCTGTACGCGTTCTAATCGACCGAACGCCTGACACCGGAAAGCAGCGTTGGGGCCTATGCTATCTTCCATCTTGCTAGCAGCCGAAGAAGCGGTTGAAGCGGCCGAGAGCGGCGGCCTGCCGCAACTCGACGCGTCGACATGGCCGAGCCAGCTTTTCTGGCTCGCCGTCACGTTCTCGGTGCTCTACTGGCTGATGTCGAGCTATTTCCTGCCGCGCATCGGCGGGGCGATAGAAGAGCGCCGCGACCGCATCGCGGACGATCTCGACAAGGCGGCGGAATCGAAGCGCCAGGCGGAAGAAGCGGAAGCGGCTTTCAACCGGTCGCTCGCCGAAGCGCGCGCCCGCGCCCAGGCGATCGGCGGGGAAGCGCGCGACGAGGCGAACGCTGAAATCGCCGTCATGCAAAAAGACGCCGACGCCAGTCTCGCGGTCAAAACCGCCGAAGCAGAAAAGCGCATCGGCGACATGAAGGCGAGCGCGGCGGCGAAGGTGCGCGAGGCGGCGAACGAGACGACGCGCGCGATCGTCGAGGCGCTGATCCTCGAAACGCCGGCCGACAGCGTCGTCAGTGCGGCCGTCGCTAAAGCCGGCAAGGCTTAAGGGAGAGCGTCCATGATCAACGCCATTGCCACCGCCCTCTCCGAGACCGCCGAAGAAGCCGCGCACGCAGCGGCGGGCGTCCATGAGCCGACCGGCTTGTTGCAGGATCCGACATTCTTCGTGCTGCTCGCCTTCCTGATCGTCGTCGGGTTTTTGGCGCGCGCGGGCGTGCCGAAGATGATCGCGAAGTCGCTCGACAAGCGCGGACAAGATATCGCCGACGAACTCGACAAGGCCCGCGCGCTGCGCGACGAGGCGCAAGAGCTTCTCGCCAGATATCAGCGCCGCCAGCGCGAGGCTGAAGAAGAAGCGAGCGGCATCGTCGAACAGGCGAAACGCGACGCCCAGCGCCTCGCCGACGAAGCGCGCCAGAAAATCGAAGAGCAGATCGAGCGCCGCGTCAAATCGGCGGAAGACAAGATCGCCAGAGCCGAATCGCAGGCGATCGCCGAAATGCGCAGCGAGACCGCCGACCTCGCGATCGAAGCTGCGCGCGAGATCATCCGCGCCCGCATGGATCAGGGCGCGCAGTCAGCCCTCGCCGAACGCGCCATCGACGAGCTGCGGACGAAGCTGCATTAGGCTCTCCTAGAAACCGTGCATCCCCGCGAAAGCGGGGATCCAAGCCTATCCATCGCAAAGGATCCCCGCTTTCGCGGGGATGCACGAAAGACTGACTTGCCCCCGTCCCTTTGCTGATCCACGATCACCGGCGCGACAGCCGTGAGGGCGCCATGAACAATCCTGAAAGCGTCAAGCGATGTGCGAGCGCGGCCGTTGATGTCGTCCGCTTCTGGTTCGTCCAGTCCGGCAGGAAGAAATGGTTTCGCGGCGGACCTTCGTTTGACGCAGAAATCGTCGCGCGATTTTCCGGCCATCATAGGGCGGCGGCCGCCGGGCTGCTTGACCATTGGCGCGCCACACCAACGGGAGCGCTCGCCCTTCTCCTCATTCTCGATCAGTTCTCCCGCAACATGTTCCGCCGCGATGCGCGCGCCTTTGCGAGCGATCCTTACGCGCGCCTGATCGCGTCAGGGGCGATTGAGCGGCGCTTCGACAAGATCGCAGCGCCGGATGCGCGCGCCTTTTTCTATCTGCCGTTCATGCATTCGGAAAATCTCGGCGATCAGCATCGCTCGGTCGCGCTGTTCAAGGCGACGATGCCGGGCTCGTCGAACCTTCCTTTCGCGGTCGAGCATTGCGAGATTATCGAGCGCTTCGGCCGCTTCCCGCACCGGAACCGCGCCTTAGGCCGCACATCCTACGCTGATGAGATCGCGTATCTCGCGCATGGCGGCTTTAAGGGCTGATCGCCCCTTCGGCGCTGCGCGGAGAGCAGAAACCCTCCCGTCGCTTCGCTCCGACCTCCCTTTTCAAGGGAGGTAAAGTAAGAGCGCCCGTCAGGCTAGGCGTTCGGCGAACTGGCCGTATTTCCGGAAGCGCACGAGATAGGCCGGAACGATCGATTCGACCGTCCTTGGCGTAACGCCGAGATCTTTAAGGCCCGCCGCGCCGTCGCTGACGACATTGTCGTGCTGCAGGAGTTTGATCTGGTCGCGCGTCACCGGCGGCGCAAAGAAGGGAACAGCGCCGACGCACTCGCCGAAGAAACCGATAACCGGCGCCAGCGCGAAAGGAACCGGCGCCAGGATGCGGCGATGGCCGGTTTCCGAGAGCACGAATTCGAGCAGCTGGCGGAAAGTGTAAGTGCGCGGGCCTCCAAGCTCGTACAACTTGCCGCTCGCCTCCGGCTTTTCAAGCGCGGAACAGATCGCCTCGGCGACATCATCGACATAGACCGGCTGAAACTTCGCCGCGCCCCCGCCAAACAGCAACGGCAACGGCAGGAACGCCGGCGCCATCGACATCAATGTCGCGAATTTGTTGAAGAACTGATCCTCGGGACCGAAAACGACCGAGGGCCGCAGGATCGTCGCGCTCGGTATCGCCTGCCGCACTGCGCGTTCCGCCTCGCCCTTGGTGCGCGCATATTGACTGTCGCTCGCCTCATCGGCGCCGATCGCCGAGACATGAACAAAGGTCGTGACGCCGGCTTTTGCTGCGGCCTCGGCGATCGCCGCGCTCCCTTGCGCCTGCACGCGGGTAAAGCTCTGCGCGCCTTCCTGATGGAGGATGCCGACAAGATTGATGACAGCGTCAGCGCCCTCGATCGCGCGCGCGACCGACGGGCGATGGCGGACATTCGCCTGAAACAACTGGACCTGGCCGACGACCCCCATCGGGCGCAGGAACTGCGCATGATGCGGACGGCGGACGGCCGCGCGCACGCGCCAGCCGCGCTTTGCAAGCTCGCGCACGACATTGCGGCCGATAAAACCGGACCCGCCGAAAACGACCGCCAGTTTGCCTGTCATGGGCGCCTGATCTCCTCGAAAACCGGGCCGAACGCCTATCCGAATTCTCGGGCCGAGACAACGCAGGCGGCCCCGCCGAGGCTCCGGGCCGAGGTTCTATTCGAGGTCTTTTAGGGCGGCCTCTATCGCTTCGAGGGGTTTTTGCGGATTTTCCGCCTCCCGCGCGAGGAGGAGCGCGAGTTTGGAGAGGAACAAAGCGGCCTTCGCCTCCCCCGCCCGGTCGATCGCCTTGGCGAGCCGTTCGTAGAAAATTTCGAGATCCGCGAACTCCATGGCCGCCTCTCTAAGGTGCAAGTATCTGGGTCAGCGCCGACAAGGGCGCCTCGACCGGCGCGCCTCGCCAGCGTCCGGCAAGGTGCTGGTCCGGGCGGATCAGGAACGCGTCGCCGGGCTTGGCGCCAAAGCGCGACGCGATGAGATTGCGCGGATCGGCGAGCGATTGCGCGCCGGCGATCTTCTGATCCGAATTGATCACGATCGCGCGGAAATCCCTGTCGAGCGCGGCCATCTGCGCGATCGTCTCCTCAAGACCGCCGGCCGGGCCGAACCACACTAGGGTGAACCCCCTCGCGTAGAAATCGCAAAAGTTTGAGCCGTCCTCAAGGCGCGCGTTCGGCGCGACCGAGCCGGGTCTTGGCCCGCCGTCAAACGCGCGATCATCTTCCTCCGTGATCGGACTTTCCGCATAGGTGAACGGCGCCATCTGGCGCGGATTGGCGAAGGCGGCGGCGAAGGGCTCGGTGAGCGCGAGCGAGAGCGCCGCGTCGCGCATCATCGCAAAGCCGTGCGTCGGCGGCGTCATGAATCTCGTGCTTTTGACAGCGTTGGCGAAAACATCGAGCGTCGCGCCGCGCCGTTCAGGCGTGTAGCTGTCGAGGAGACGCTCGCCCGCCTCCCCGTTGATGACCTTGGCGAGCTTCCAGCCGATATTCTCGCCGTCCGCGACGCCGTTATTGAGGCCCCTGACGCCGAATATCGGCACGATGTGAGCGCTGTCGCCGATGAAAAAAATGCGGCCGTCGCGGTAATCGTCAAGGAGGAGCGTGTTGGCGGCGTAAACGCTCCACCATTCAAGCTCCCACGCGCCGCGATGGCCGATCTCGTCGAGGATCGCCGCGATCTTGCTGCGAACAGTCGCCTCGGCGAGCGCGCTCTCGGCGCTTTCATCAGGGTCCAGCTGATAATCGATGCGCCAGATATTTTCAGGCTGGCGATGTATGAGGATGGTGCCGCCGGGATTGGAGGCGGGATCGAACAGCGCGCGGCGAATGGTCGGATAATCGTGCTCCATCCGGACGTCGACGATGACGTAGCGCCCTTCAAAATTCTCGCCCTTGAGGCGATGGCCGCGCATCGACCTGACAGCGCTGCGCGCGCCGTCGGCCGCGAGCGCCCAGCCGGCTTTCAGCGTGTAATCGCCGTTCGGGTCGCTGACGCCGATCTCGACATGCGCGCCGGAAGGGGTAACGCTGGTGACGTCGCTATGCCAGCGAATGTCGATCAGCCCTGACGCGCGCGCCGCCTCATAGAGATAAAGCTCGATATATTGCTGCTGGATATTGTACATCGGCATGAATTTTTCATGCGCGTCATGCAGCATGTCGAATTCAAGAATCTGACGGCCGCGATACAGACTGCGCCCCTTCGTCCAGCCGAGCGCTTTTTCAAGAAACGGCTCGGCAACGCCAAGCCGGTCAAGGATGTGAAAGCTCGACCGCGAGACGCAGATCGCACGGCTGCCGTCATTGAAGGTCGATTTCTTTTCAAGAATGACCGATGGGACGCCGAAACTCGCGAGCGTCAGCGCGGCCGTGAGGCCGACCGGCCCCGCGCCGATAATGGCGACCGGCGTTTCAGCGGCGAAATTCCGGCCCCGGTCCGGCGGCGCAAACTGAGGATAAGAAAAATACAGCGATTGCAGCTCGCTCCTCCCATCGGGGCGCATTCAGCCGTTCCTCAGATCGCGAAGGCGTTTTGCTTTCCCGCCAGATCGTTCGACGCCGTTCGGCGGGAGGATGTCGATCGCGGTCGAAATGCCGATCATCGTCTTGATATGGTGCTTCAAGGATTTCGACGCAGCAGCGATCTCCGCGTCCGAAGCGCCCTCGCGCCGCTCGACGATGATTTTCAATTCGTCCATCCGGCCGGGGCGCGTGATTTCGAGGAGGTAATGCGGCGACAGCGCCGCTTCTTTAAGGATCAGCTCTTCGATTTGCGTCGGGAAGACGTTGACGCCTCTGAT
>JBBTJH010000261.1:0-9927 GCA_038059555.1 Pseudomonadota bacterium
GCGGCGCTCGCGGCTCTTTGACAAGTGAATGCGGCGGCGACCCGGCGAGGCTGGACGCCGCCAAAACGAAACGCCCCTCCGCCTGATGTAGCGGCTGCGGAGACGGCTCTCCTTTTTGGCGTAAGTCAAAAATACGGAGAATACGGACAAAACCGCTGCGACCCGCATGGATGCTGGAATGAAAGGGAGTGACGGCGCGGGGACATTGGGCAGAGTGCGGAAATCTCCCGCCCCGAAGGCGAGCGAGGGGCGCTAAAGCCGTGCGAGCAGATCGGCCGCGAAGGTCGACAAAGTGTCGTCGCGCGCGCCCATGACGACGATGCGGTCGTTGGGCCTTGCGAGCTCGATGAGGCGCGCGCCGCATGCCTCGCGCGTCGCCAGAGCCTCGGCCTGCCGGTTGCGCAAGGTGACGCCGATGGCGATATCGCGGCTGCCGACGCTGCGGTCGACCGTGCCGCCGAAATAGACCGGCTCCGGCATCAGCAAGATATCGCCGGGCGCAAGGTTCGCCGCAAAACACGCGACGAACTCGGCCTTCATTTTTTTCAGCGGGCCAAATCCGTGCGGCTGGAACATGACGAGGAGGCGGCCCGGAAAATCGTGCAGCGTCTTCAGCGTTGCTGCGATCTTGTCAGGGTTGTGCCCGAAATCGTCGATGACGGTGACGCCGTGCGCCTCGCCGACGAATTCGAACCGGCGCTTGACGCCGGCGAAGGACGAGCACGCGCGCGCGGCTTCAACGAAGGAAACGCCGGCCGCAGTCGCAGCGGCGATGGCGGCAAGCGCGTTCGAAACATTGTGCCGCCCGGGTATTTTCAGCGATACCGCTATCTGCTCGCCGCCCCGGCGATCGACCGCCATGAAAGAGACGCCGAACGGCTGCGGTTCGATATTGAGAGCGATGAAATCGGCGTCGGCCTCTCTGATCGAATAAGTGAGCGCGGCCTTTGCGCGATGCGCGAGCCGCATCGTTTCGTCGTCATCGAGATTGAGGATTGCGGTCTCAGCCCTCTCGACAAAATCGCCGAACAAGGCGCGCAGCTCATCCATCGATTTGTGATCGAGCGAGACATTGTTCAAGACGGCGATTTTCGGCTGATAGAGCGCGATCGTGCCGTCGCTTTCATCCAGCTCGCTGACGAAGGCGTCGCCTTCGCCGACGAGGGCGCTCGCGAAGAGCGCCTCGCTCGAGGCGAAATTCTTCATCACGGCGCCGTTCATCACGGTCGGTTCTCCGCCGGCGGAATGGAGTATCCACGCGATCATCGCCGTCGTCGTCGATTTGCCGGACGTGCCGGCGACGCCGATCGGCATCGCCGCGGCGTTGAACAGCCGGGCGAGAAGCTCGGCCCGGCCAAGGCGCTGGGCGCCGAGCCGGATCGCCGCTTGAACGTCGGGAACGGTCTCCTCGACGGCCGCCGAGGCGACTAGGATCTGCTCGCGGCTGACGAGGCCCGATCCATCCTGGGGAAAAAGGCCGATGCCCCCCGCTCTCAGGAACTCGAATTTCGGCGCGGTGCGGCCCTGATCGAGCGCCCGGTCCGATCCCGCCACCTCGTGGCCCCGGGCGCGAAGGATCAGCGCCAGGGGCAGCATGCCCGACCCGCCGACGCCGCAGAGGAAATATTGACGCTTTTCACCCATGGTCGGACCATCCTAAATGAGGTTTGCGAACAACCTCTTATTCGCGGGGCGCGTCAACAACATGGCGAAACCGGCCTATTCGATCGCGGTCGTCGCACCGGCGAACCGCCTCGCGCGCGAGGCGGCCGACAAGGTCGCCGCGCTCGCCGAGGCGCAGTATGGCGACCGGCTCCGGCTCTATTTCCATCCCCAGTGCTTCCTGTCATCCGGTCATTTCGCCGGCACCGACAAAGAACGCTCGGACGCCTTTCTCGAGGCCGCCAATGACGCGGCCTTTGACGCCGTTTGGTTCGCGCGCGGCGGATATGGGGCCTGCCGCCTCGACGACGCGCTTTTTGGCAAGCTCGGCCGCGCCGCCCACACGAAGACCTATCTCGGCTATTCCGACATGGGCGTGCTGCTCGGGCGGCTCGCGCGTGAAGGCGTTGGAACATCCGTACACGGACCGATGCCGACGGACGTCAACCGGGAAGGCGGCGAGGCGGCGGCGCTGCGCTCGCTCTCCTGGCTTGTCGACCGCGATTCGACGGCTCTGGAGCCGAACTGGCGCGCCGATCAGCCGGCCTTCGCGTTCAATCTGACGGTTTTAAGCTCGATGCTCGGCACGCAGGCCGAGCCGGATCTTTCCGGCGCGATCTTGATGATCGAGGATATCGACGAACAGCATTACCGCATCGACCGCACGATGTTTCATGTGATGTCGAGCGCCAATGTCCGCCGGGCGGCCGGCGTCAGGCTTGGACGGATAAGCAAGACGCCGCCGAACGATCCGCCGTTTGAGAAAACTGAAAAAGAAATAGTTGCATATTGGTGCGATAGAGCCGGCGTCGCGTTTCTCGGCGACGCGGATATCGGTCACGACGCGATGAACCGCATTGTGCCTTTCCCGATTTCGAGAGCGGCCGCGTCGTGATGATGGGACGCCTCCCGCGTAAAGTTGAAAACGGCGTTGCGATCTTCAAACTTGCGCCGACGTTTACCTTTGCGCCATTGACCGGCTATGGCGCTAGTGCTCAAGCTGCGCCGCTTTTTCCGCGAGGGGTAAGACTTGATATTCGGCCTTGACGCATTTGCGCCCTATGTCGCCGCTCTGGTTCTCGCCGTCCTTTTGATCGCATTCGCAAAAGAGTGGCGTCCTCCGGAAGTTTGCGCGCTGGCGGCGGTCGGCGTTTTTCTGGCGCTCGGGATTATCTCAAGCGAAGACTTCGTCAATGTCATCGCCAATCCGGCGCCGCTGACAATCGGCGCGATGTTCATCATGTCGGCGGCGCTGGTTCGCACCGGCGTGCTCGACGAGTTGGCGCGCGCGCTCATCAAGCGCGTCGGCAAGCGCCCAAATCTTGCAATCCTCGGGTTTCTCGTCATCGTTGCGGCGCTCTCGGCGTTCATGAACAACACGCCGCTGGTGATGCTGATGATTCCCGTGGCTCTCGCCTTATCTGAACAGGTCGGCGAGGCGCCCTCGCGGCACATGATCCCGCTCTCCTACGCCGCGATCCTCGGCGGCACGATATCGCTCGTCGGCACATCGACCAATATTCTGGTTGACGGCGTCGCGCGCGAGCAGGGCATGGCGCCGTTCCATATTTTCGAGATTGCGCCGCTCGGGATCATCAATGCGCTGATCGGCGTGTTGTTTATCTTCCTGTTCCGCCGCTTTCTTCCAGAGCGCATGGCGATGGCGTCGCTTCTCTCCGGCAACGAATCGCAGCGCTACATGGTCGAAATCGCGATCGAGCGCGGCAGCGATTATATCGGCGAGCGCGCCGTCGAAGTGAGCGCCTTCAATAGCGCCGACAGCCGTCTCGTCGACGTCATTCGCGGCGACGCTTCGCTCCGCCGCGAAATGCAGGAAGTTTTCCTTGCAGAAGGCGATATCGTCGTTCTGCGTTCGCCGGTCAGGGAAATTCTCGGCTTCAAGCAGTCGCCGGACATGCAAACACCCGACGGCGGGTTGCAGCCGCTGAGCACGCGCTCCTCGATCCTGGTGGAGATTTTGCTGGCGCCGGGTGCGAAATTCATCGGCAAGACTCTGCGCCATTTGCGCTTGCGCCGTCGGTACGGCGTTTATCCTGTCGCCCTTCATCGGCGCAGCGCCAATCTGGCCGACCGCTTCGAATATACGCCGCTCGATGTCGGCGACACGCTGTTGATTGAAGGAGCGCCGGAAGATCTAAAACGACTTTGCGATGATAACGATCTCGTCAATGTCGCGATGCCGCGCGAACGGGCGATCCGGAAGAGCCATGCGCCGATCGCCATCCTGACGATCCTTGGCGTCGTCACTCTCGCGACGCTGGGCGTCATGCCGATCGCCGGCCTTGCCGCCATCGGCGCCGGCATCGTGCTGGTGACACAGTGCGTGGAGGCGGATGAGGCTTTTGCGGCGGTTGACTGGCGCATCCTGTCCCTCATCCTCGCCATGCTCGGGATTGGCGCGGCGCTCGAGAATACGGGGCTTGTCGAGATCATCGTCGGCGCTGCCGCGCCTTTGCTCGCGGGCGCCCCGCCGATCATCGCGCTCGCGCTGATCTATCTTCTGTCGATGACGCTCACTGAAATGGTCACCAATAACGCGGTCGCGATTGTCGTGACGCCGATCGCGATCGGCCTCGCGCAATCGCTCGGGGTCGATGCGCGCCCGTTTGTCGTCGCCGTCATGTTCGCGGCCAGCGCCAGCTTCATGACGCCGATCGGATACCAGACCAACACGCTCGTCTACTCGGTCGGCGGCTATAAGTTCACCGACTATCTTCGCCTCGGGACCCCGCTCAACACCTTGTGCGCGGTTATCGCCATACTGGTCATCCCGATTTTCTGGCCGTTCTGATTGTTTTTGCCACGGGGGCTGGTCTAGGGTCCGCCCGTTAGGGAAAAGGCCCGCTTGGTCCGATGCGGCCGCCCGTTATGGAGAGTGTGATGAAGGCTAGATTGATGACGACGGCAGCGCTGTTCGCCCTGCTGCTCGCCGCGCCCGCCTGCGCAAAAAAGAGCGCCAACGAAGCCGCAGCCGCCCCGGAAGGCGCTGCGGCGGCGGTTGCTGAACCGGCTAAACCCGACCCAGAAAAACTTGCGACGGATAATGAAGTGAAAGCTGAAAAATTTCTCGCCGACAATGCGCAGCGCGACGGCGTCAAATCAACGCCCTCCGGGCTCCAATACATGATCCTCTCGGAAGGACCGGCAGGGGGCTATTCACCGAAGGCTGAAGATATTGTCGATGTTCAGTATGTCGGCACGCTGACCGACGGGATGGAATTCGACAGCTCGATCAAGCGCGGCGCGGCCGCGCGCTTTCCGCTCAACCAGGTCATTCCGGGCTGGACCGAGGGCGTCCAGTTGATGAGCGAAGGCGACAAGTACCGCTTTTTCATTCCGCCCGAACTCGGCTACGGCGCGACCGGCACGCCCGGCGGCCCGATCGGCCCGAATGAAGCGCTGATCTTCGATGTCGAACTCGTCAAGGTGTCGAGCCCTGAGCGCAATCTCGCCGCCGCCAAAAAATTCCTCGACGAAAACGGCAAGAAGGCAGGCGTCAAAACGACCGCGTCCGGTCTTGAATATCAGGTGCTGGCGAAAGGCGCCGCCGGCGGAAAGAAACCGACCGACGTCAACAAGGTTTCAGTTCACTATGAAGGCCGCCTCGTCGACGGCGCGGTGTTTGATTCATCCTACGAGCGCGGCCAGCCGATTGAATTTCCACTGGCGAACGTCATCCCCGGCTGGACGGAAGGCGTGCAGCTGATGGCCGAGGGCGACAAGTTCCGCTTTTTCATTCCGCCAAACCTCGCCTATGGCGAACGCGGCACGCCGGGCGGGCCGATCGGTCCGAACGAAGCGCTGATCTTTGACGTCGAGCTTATAAAAGTCGTCAACTGAATCTTATCTACAGCATCGACGAAAAGGCGCCGTCAGGCGCCTTTTTGTTTTGAGAGCACGCTCGCTCCGCGGCTGAAGACGAAATAGACGACGAGACCGATCGCCATCCAGATGAAGAAGCGAATCTGGGTGGCATATGGCAAATTATAGAACAAGAAGATGCACCCAATGATCGCAGCGGTTCCCACTACAAAAGCGAGGGGAGCCTTAAACGGTCGTGCACGGTTCGGCTCGCGAATTCGCAAGATCATTAATGCTGCCGCAGTAGCAACAAAGGCCGCTAATGTACCGGCGTTCGCAAGTTCAACGATTTCTGACAACGGTAGAATTCCGGCCATCAGAGCGCAGACCACTCCCGTGATAATCGTCATCGCGACCGGCGCACCAGTTTTTGCGTGAACGGTGCCAAGCTGTCGCGGCAATAGTCCATCCCGAGCCATTACGAAAAAAATCCGACTTTGCCCGTACATGAAGGCGAGGATGACAGTCGGGATTCCAAGGACAACAGCAAGGCTTAGGCCGGTGGCGATCGCGGGGTAGCCGATACTGCGCAGAATGAACGCCAACGGATCAGCTGCTTTAGCGAATTCGACAATCGGTAAAGCTCCGATCGCCGCAGCGCAAACCGCCATATATATTATCGTACAAATTATCATTGACCCCATAACGCCGATGGCCAAATTCCGCCCCGGATCTTTAGTCTCCTCCGCTGCGGTCGAAACGGCGTCGAACCCGTAAAAAGCAAAGAATGTTATCGCAGCTGCTGGCATTACTCCGTAACGGACGGTCTCGTCGTCAATTCTAACATTATGCGGCAGGAACCCTTCGGGCATGAAAGGAGAAAAGTTAGATGCGGAAAAATGACGGAATGCGACCACCACAAAAACGACGAGCGCTGTAATCTTGATCAGGACCAGCCAGCTGTTGACTGTTGCGCTCTCACGAACGCCGATGAGCAAAAGGCTCGTTATTACCGCTATTACGAAAATCGCTGGAAAGTTGACAAGCCCGCCGTCCTTAGGGCCTGCTATGATTAGTCTTGGCAAATCAATGCCAATGTCTTGCAACGAACTTACAGCATACCCCGCCCATCCGACGGCGACCGCCGAGCAGACGACTGAATATTCAAGAATCAGCGCCCAGCCAACTACCCACGCCACAAGTTCGCCCATCGAGGCGTAGGAATAGGTATAAGCGCTTCCCGATGCTGGCATCATCGTCGCAAGTTCGGCATAAGCGAGCGCTGCACAGGCACATATAACGCCGGCTATGGCGAATGAGATGATGATCGCGGGCCCCGCGCGTTCGGCGCCGACGCCCACCAAGACGTAAATACCCGTACCGACGATCGCGCCGACCCCGAGGAGAACGAGGTGCCAAGCCGAAAGGGTCGGCCTCAGCCGGTTCGGCGCGTTGTGGTCGATGAGCTGGTCAATCGACTTGCGCCGGAACAATTCTTTCATTCTGCCCTCCGCTGGCGGTTTGGGCCGGACTGTCGTCCGGTTTCCCCCTTGGGCGCAAGGAGGACGCGCCGCATGGCCTCGACCGTGATTGTGGTGTAGAGCCCCGGCATGGTGAAGAAACTTGATCCGGCGGAGAGCGCAGCGCTTCTTGGCGCCTTGCCGGGCTGGGCGTTGAGCTCTGACCAGCTCTCGATCAGCCGCTCCTTCATCTTCGCGGATTTCAATCAGGCGTTCGGATTCATGACGCGGGTCGCGCTCGCGGCCGAAAAGGCCGATCACCACCCTGAGTGGTTTAACGTTTACAACCGGGTGGAAATCAAACTGACGACCCACGACGCGGGCGGGCTGACCGCGCGTGATTTTGACCTCGCCGGGGCGATCAATCGCGCGGCGTCACAATAAAGCCTCGCTGGCGCCTTTGTGGCGCCCGGCAAAGCCCGCTAGGGTTCTGACGACGATGATCGGGAAGAGACGAAATGGCGACGATTACTCTTGTTGACGACGATGCGAACATCCTGACCTCGGTCTCGATGGCGCTTGAGGCTGAAGGCCATACGGTAAAGACCTTCGAGGAAGGCGCGTCCGCGCTCGCCGACATCACGGCGTCCCCGCCCGACCTTATCATATCCGATATCAAGATGCCGACGATGGACGGGATGGAGTTGCTGCGCCGCATACGTCAGGCGTCGGATCTGCCGCTCATATTCCTGACGTCGAAGGACGAAGAGATCGACGAAGTGCTCGGCCTCACCATGGGCGCCGACGATTACGTCAAAAAGCCGTTCTCGCAGCGCCTGCTGCTGGAGCGGGTGAAAGCGGTGCTGCGCCGGCGTAACGCCGCGCCGACGCCGACCAAGGAAGAAGAAAAGCAGATCATTCGGCGCACCAGCCTGACGCTCGATCCGATGCGTCACGCATGTCTGTGGCGGGGCGATCAGGTGACGCTGACCGTTACGGAATTCTTGATCCTCGAAGCGCTGGCGCAGCGGCCTGGCTTTGTTAAAAGCCGCGACTCGCTGATGGACGCCGCCTATGACGACCAGGTTTATGTCGACGACCGCACGATCGACAGCCACATCAAGCGTATCCGCAAAAAATTCCGCGTCGTAGATAACGAATTCGACGCGATCGAGACGCTTTACGGCGTTGGTTATAAGTACAAGGAGAGCTGACCCAGCCGATGCGAGAGGGGGCGGCCAAGCGTCCGCACAAGCGCTCTCGGTCTGAGGGCGCCGGCGTCGCCATTTCACGGCTGACGCTGACGATCGTGCTTGCCAATTTGATTGGCCTGGTCATTCTTCTCGTCGGCTCTTTGGGCGTCACCCAGTATCGCGACGGCCTCATTCAGGCAAAGCTTGAGGGCGTCAGGGCGCAAGCTCAGCTCTTCGCCGACGTCCTCGCGCAAGCGGCCGTGAACGAATCCAATTGCGGGCCTTCCGATGCCGGCGGCGACGGGACGGGCATTTGCAGCCATACCCTCTCTGAAGCGGACGTGAACGAAGTCTTCAACCGCGTCTGGGACAGCTTCGAAGGGCGCGTCAGGATTTTCAACGCGCCGCATTCGACAGACGATGCCGTCGTCACCGACGCGAGCACGCTTCTCATCGACGACGTCATGCTTCGAGAGGACCAGATTGTCGTCGAGGAGCTAGGGCCCGTCGATGATGCGAGCGCCAAGAACATTTTCTGGCGCATCGGCGGCGTTGCCGAAAATTTCCTCAAGCGCTTCATGACCGGCGGTTACCGGCGCGATGCGGCGCGGCGAACGATCGAAAACGAACTGAACGAGGCGCTCGCCTCGTCGCCCTTCGCCGCAGAGCGCGGCGCCACTTCCGTGCGATTCAATGAGGACGGCGAACTCGTCGCCTCGGTCTCGGTGCCGATCCGCCGCGTGCAGGCTATATACGGCGTCGTCACTGCGGAAATCGGCGGGATCGAAGATCTCGTCTCCGAAGCGCGGCTTGCGATCCTTCCGTTTTTCGGCCTCGCTTGCGCAGCCGCGATTTTGTCATCTCTTCTGCTGACAGCCGCAATCGCCCAGCCGATCCGTCAGCTTGCTTTCGCCGCAGACAAAGTGCGCGAGGGTATCGCTGCGGCGGGCCGCGCCAGAATTCCGGATTTTTCTCACCGCAAGGACGAAATCGGAGAGTTGTCGGCGTCGCTCCGGTCCATGACGCAGGCGATCTACGCGCGCATTGAAGCGATTGAGAGCTTCGCGGCGGATGTGTCGCATGAGTTGAAAAACCCGCTGACGTCGATCCGCAGCGCTACCGAAACGATGGAAATCGCGACAAAACCTGAAGCGCGCGAAAAATTGATGGGCGTCATCAAGAAAGATGTGGCGCGCATGGACCGGCTGATCACCGATATCTCCAACGCCTCGCGCCTCGACGCCGAGCTTGCCCGTGAAGCGCGTGACGCTGTCGACATCAGAAAGCTGCTCGTAGATATCGCCGATCTTTACCGCATGACCGGCAAAGAAAATGAGTCCCGCGTGACCTTCGATCCGTCCGGCGCGCCGATCTATCTATTCGGCAACGCGGCAGCGCTCGGTCAAGTATTCCGCAATCTGATCGATAATGCGCGTTCGTTCTCGCCGCCAAACGGCGAGGTTCGCCTCTTTATCTCGCCGCCGACGGAACGCCATCGGAGCGTACAAGTGATTGTCGACGACGATGGACCCGGCATTCCGCCCGAGGCGCTGGAAAAAATATTTTCAAGGTTTTACACGAAGCGGCCGCAAGGGACGGCCTTCGGCAATAATTCCGGTCTTGGCCTTGCCATTTCGCGTCAGATCGTCGTCAGCCATGGCGGCGTCATCTGGGCCGAAAATCGCAGCGGCGTAGGCGGCGGCGTCACCGGCGCGCGCTTCGTCGTTGAACTTCCGACCGCGTGACCGGCGCGATCTCCAACTCCTTGCATGCGACTGCGGTCGCCGTCG
>JBBTJH010000262.1:0-9724 GCA_038059555.1 Pseudomonadota bacterium
CGCTGAAATCGTAAAACGGCGCATCGATGCCGCCGGTGCGGGGATCAAATTCCCTTGGGGTGTAATCATCATCGGGGAGCCGCACGAAAGAGTGATGCTGCGTCAGCGTGAAGACGCGTCCATCGGCGGCGGTCGCCGCAACTTCGCTGCCCGGCTTGTCGCCGGCGAGCGTCACGAACGCGTCGATTTCGACATTGTCCGGAAAGGCGAGAACGGAGCCGGCATCAACAAAACTGCGGTCCTTGTCGATCGTATAGCCGCCCTGCCCCGCGCCATCGAGCACGCCTTTGATATTGAGAACGTCGCTTGTCAGGAACGAGGCAATATCGACTTTGTAAGAGCCGGTGGGGCTTTCATCGACAACGTCGCCCGCCCACAAAAAAGAGCGCGCGAAGGATTGCCGCACGGCTTCTTTTTCGAGAGCGTTATCGGCGCTCGCGCGATAGCTCCAGTTCTCCTGTTCGATAACAACTTTTTTGCCGATGCGGCGAAAGGCGATGACGCGCCCGCTGTCCCCGTAGCCGCGATCGAGCCCGACGGGATTGGAGCCAAGTCCGGCCGTGAGGCCCGCCGCGTGGATCATCCGCAGCGACACGCCGTTCGCGTCAGGTTTTGGCAGCGTCACCAGCACTTGGCCGTCGCCGGGAGCTTCCGCTTTGAAAAAGGGCGCGCTGGAGCGTGTCGCGAATACTTTGGGATCAGAACCATTGGGCGCGCCCGTCCGGTCTTCGACCGTGCAGGCCGATGCGGCGGCGACTATCGCTAGCAGAACAAGGCGTTTCAAAATCGCTCTCCTGATTAAAGCGGCGGGACGATGACGGAATCGTCCTCCGGGATCAACCTCGCGCAAGGGACGCCGCGGAAGCGACGGCAAAACCGCCCTCTCTGGTCTCCCTCAAACGAACTGCGGTAGGGGGGGGCGGAATTAGAGCAGTTTCTCGATTTTGCGTCCGATGAGGTCGGGCGTGTCTTGCGGACCGAAGCGGGCGACGACATGGCCCTCCCCGTCAATCAGGAATTTCGTGAAATTCCACTTGATGGCCTCGGAGCCTGCGAGCCCCTTCTTTTCCTTTTTCAGGAATTTATAAAGCGGATGGGCGCCCTCGCCATTGACGTCGACTTTCGCGAACATCGGGAAAGTGACGCCGTAATTCACGGAACAAAAAGTCGCGATTTCTTTTTCGTCGCCGGGCTCTTGCGCGCCAAACTGGTTGCAGGGAAAGCCGAGGACCTCGACGCCCTTGTCTTTGTAGGTCTCGTAAAGTTTTTGAAGTCCTTCATATTGCGGCGTGAACCCGCATTTCGACGCCACATTGACGACGAGGAGCGTTTTTCCCTTATAGGCGGCAAGGCTTTCTTCCTTGCCGCTAAGCCGCTTTGCTGAAAACTCGTGCACGGATGAAGGCATGTTATTCCTCTTCCCTGTTGAACTCAGCCGCCTTGCGAGCTGAATTATCGATCTGCAAACAGAAGATATCGGCCCTTGCGTAATGGCCGGCGACGTCAAAATCCATTTTCCCGCGCGCGATGTCGGCGGGGTCGAGCGTCGCGTGGAGGATTTTCTCCGAGCCGAAAAAGGGACCCGCGAGAATGTCGCCGAGCGGCGAGACGATGACGCTGCCGCCATTGATGAGAACGGTTGACGGCGCCTCGCCTTGCACGGGGTGAAAATCGGCGGGGGCGTCGCTGCGTTTCATGAACTGACAAGCGGAAAGGACGAACGCGCGCCCTTCAAGCGCGATCGTGCGCATTGTCCCCGCCCAGCTTTCACGGTCGTCGACTGTCGGCGCGCAGTAAAACTGAACGCCTTGCGCGTATTGCGACATCCGGAGCATCGGCATGTAGTTTTCCCAGCAGATGACCGCGCCGACGCGCCCCGCTGAACAGTCAAAAGCGCCAAGCGTCGATCCGTCGCCAAAGCCCCAGATCAATCGTTCCGCGGCGGTCGGCATCAGCTTGCGCCGCCGTCCGAGCAATCGGCCCTCTGCCGAAAAGACGAGGGCGGAACAATAGAGCGTGCCGCCGCCTTCGGCCGCCGCCGCGCGCTCGATGCAGCCGGCGACGATATCGACGCCAAGATCGCCCGCAAGCCGCGCGATGCGGTCGCTCTCTGGGCCGGGGACGTCGATCGCGCTCTCGAAATAGCGCCGGAAGAGATCGCGCCCCTCAGCCGTGCGCGAGCCGACCGGCGCCCCGAATTGGCTCCCCTTGGGGTAGCCGCCGAGAAAAGCTTCCGGAAAGACGATGAGCTTTGCGCCGCCGGCCGCTGCGTCGCGCGCCAGATCGCAAAATTTTTCGAGCGTCGCCGGCGTGTCGAACAGCACGGAACCTGCCTGAACGACTGCGGCGCCAAAGGGTTCTTTTCTCATCGCGACCTTGAAGGGACTGCGCGGCGGCGTTGCCGCTTCCGCCCGGCTTTCTTATAGTCTTTTTGCAAGCGCGAGAAAGAGGACCTGTTTTGTGAAGTTTGTCGGCACCAAGGATTATGTAGCGACCGAGGATTTGAAGGTTGCCGTGAACGCGGCCGTGACCTTGGAGCGGCCGCTGCTCGTCAAGGGCGAGCCAGGAACCGGCAAAACCGTGCTGGCGCAGGAAATCGCCAAGGCCCTCGGCGCGCCGCTGCTTGAATGGCACATCAAATCGACGACGAAAGCCCATCAAGGGCTCTATGAATATGACGCCGTCGCCAGGCTTCGCGACGGCCAGCTCGGCGAAGAACGCGCGCGCGATGTCCGGAACTATATCAAGCGCGGAAAATTGTGGGACGCGTTCACGGCGCCCGAGCGCCCGGTGCTCCTCATCGACGAAATCGACAAGGCCGATATCGAGTTTCCAAACGATCTCCTGCAGGAACTCGACCGCATGGAATTCTTCGTCTACGAGACCGGCGAGACGATCAAGGCTGTGCGCCGCCCGGTCGTCATCATCACCTCGAACAATGAAAAGGAATTGCCGGACGCGTTTTTGCGCCGGTGCTTCTTCCACTACATCAGGTTTCCCGACGCCAAGACGATGGCGGAAATCGTCGAAGTGCATTTTCCCAAAATCAAGCAGCGCCTCGTCGGCGACGCGTTGAAACTCTTCTACGAAATACGCGAAGTGCCGGGGTTGAAGAAAAAGCCGTCGACGTCGGAATTGCTCGACTGGCTGAAACTCCTGATGTCGGAGGATGTGTCCGAGGAGATCCTGCGCGAGCGCGATCCGCGAAAAGCGATCCCGCCGCTCCACGGCGCGCTCTTGAAGAACGAGCAGGACGTGCATCTGTTCGAACGGCTGGCGTTCCTGGCGCGGCGGGACGGAGCTTAATTTAATCGATGCCATGCGCCAGATAACGCACCGCATCCGCGCCAACGGCCTCACTCATTTCGTTCGCGAGAGCGGCGAGGAAAACGCGACCGCCGCCATCTTGCTGCATGGCTTTCCGGATTCGTCGATCGTCTGGAACGCGGTGACGCCGCTTCTGGTCTCTGGCGGCTATCGCGTCATCGCCCCTGACCTTCGCGGGTTCGGCGACACGGATATTCCAGAGCGTCTTGCTGACTATGATATTCGAACGGGCGCGGCCGTTGATGTGATTGCGATCCTCGATCATCTCAAGATCTCGCGCGCACATATCGTCGGACATGATTTCGGCGCTCCCGTCGCATGGGCGCTCGCCGCTCAAAAGCCGGAGCGCTTTATCTCGCTCTCGGCGCTGTCGGTCGGCCATTCGCGCGCGTTTCTCGCCGCAGGTCCCGAGCAGAAACGGCGAAGCTTTTACATGGCGGTCCATCAGCTGCGCGGCATCTGCGAGTGGCTCTACAGCCGAAACGACTGGGAGCTGTTGCGCAAGCATTGGGACGCGCATCGCCAAATAAGCGAAACCATCAAACAGCTTTCCCGTCCCGGTCGACTGACCGCCGGTCTCAATTGGTACCGCTCGAACATTTCCTTCAAGCGCATGTTGTTTCCGCCGGCGAAGGGCGAGTTCGGCGAGGAAATCGTGCGTATTCCAACGCTCGGCGTCTGGTCCAGCGGCGAAAAATACCTCGTCGAAGCTCAAATGACCGGGTCCAGCGCCTTCGTCGAAGCGCCCTTTACCTATGAGAGGATCGAGGGCGCCAGCCATTGGCTGCAACAGGATGCGCCGGAACGGCTCGCGGCGTTGCTTCTTAGCCACTGGCGGGAGGCCAGCGCCCGCTAATTCGCCCCCGGCACTGGAGGTTGCCGCGCCGATCGGTCAGACTTCCCGTGCCGGACCGGAAAGGGGCGCCGGCGCGTTCAGGGGTGGAGGGGAAAATGGCGCATCATATCACCGTTCGGGCCGGCGTTTTCGGCATGGTTTTAGCGTTGGTTGCTCCAGCGCTGGCGCAATCGACTCATAGCGATGTGGTCGATATTGCGGCGATTGCCGATTTGTTCGGCGCCGGCGAGGTGAAATCTGAAATCCAGAACGCCAGCGCCGTTGTTCAGTCCGTCGACGGCAAGCCAATCCCCGTCCACCTTGCGCAGGAGGGAAAAGCTGCAGCGCTCTTTACCGGTCGCGTCTTTTTCGCGCAAGGCAAGCCGCTCGACGAGCGCGTTATCTCAATCGCATTCGATCCCGCCAATCCGGCGCCGCCTTCCGGTTGGACGCTGCAGGACAAACTGATCGTTCATAATGAGAGCGGTCTTGCCTGTTTGATGGAGATGGAGCTCGGCGAGGGCAAGGATAAGCGATCGCTGACACTCTTAGATATCGCGCAATACGACCAGCGCGGCCGGGATGTTTCGTGCAATTACACGATTGGCGGAATGTCGGCGATCACGCTTTACGCCTCCTTCTATCCGGATCTGTCGGCTGAAGATCACGCCCAAGGCGCTGTCGCCGCCATCGGGCAAAATTTCACGATCAAAAAGATCTTGCCGGTGACAGTCGCTGAAGTGACGCGCAAAGGCGAAAACGGCGAGAAAATCAAATTGCCGGCGCCGATCGCCGGCGGGTTCGATGTCGGCGAGATCAACGGCGTTCCTTTCAAGACATCGATCTGGCTGGCGAAAACGCACGGATGGCATGTGAAGGCCCGCGCGACTTACGCACAAAGCGATATCGCCGCAGAAGTCTCCGCCGCGCTGCTGTTCGCCCTCAATTATCTAAGAATTGATTCGAAAAACCAGGACAATCCGACAACTGAAGGCGCGGATGCCTGAGCGGAGTTGAGTATGAATGATCTTCTGGGCGCGTTGCCCTTTCTCTTTTTGATGATCTTTTTCTTTATTATCCCGGCGCTGACGCGGCGCCAGCGCGGGGAGGAGCTTGAGCGGCTATTCTCGAAAATTCAGCGCAAACGCAAGTCGCGCATTATCGCTATCGTTCATCGTCAGGAACCTATGGGCCTTCTTGGCATTCCGGTGCTTCGTTACATCGACCTCAATGACGCCGAAGACGTGCTCGAGGCCATTCGCACGACGCCCAAAAATACGCCGATCGAAATGGTGCTGCACACGCCGGGCGGGCTCGTCTTGCCGGCGCTGCAGATTGCGCGCGCTCTAAAAGCGCACCCTGCCCGCACGACGGTTTTCGTCCCCCATTACGCGATGTCCGGCGGAACCTTGATCGCGCTTGCGGCGGATGAGATCGTTCTCAACCAGCACGCGGTGCTGGGCCCGATCGACCCGCAGATTGGCGGCGTGCCGGCGGCGTCTCTCCTGCGGCTGCGGAAGGAAAAATCGGCGGATGCAACCGACGATTACACCCTGGTGCTCGCCGATGTCGGCGCGATGGCGATTGATCAGCTGAAACGCGCCGCGCACGATCTGCTGAAAGGGACGGTCTCCGACAACGCCGCTGTCGCGGTCGCCGATCAGCTCGCGAGCGGGCGCTGGACGCATGATTATCCGATTGAAGCCGGTGAAGCGCGCGAGATCGGCCTCAATGTCTCGACAAGCATGCCGGCGGAAATAACCGAGCTGATGTCGATGTTCCCCGACCGTCTGTCGCGCACCAGCGTCAAATTCATCGGCGCGAACGCCGGAATTTTCGGACTGTTTCGCCCCAAAGCGCCGAACCTACGCCCGGAGATGCGCGGAACGCCGCCGCTGACCGAGAGGACGCCGTTCACCGGCTATGAACCCCATGCCGGTGCGCGCAGCTTTTCCTACGGCCCGTGGAATCCGAAGGACATATCGAACCAATCGCCGCCTGGCCCCTCGGCCGAAGATTTGATGGAGCGGCCGCGCCGGACCTAAAGCGCTGGAGCGTTCGCATTGACCGTCAGTCTGTGTTGCTCCGCATTTCCGACTGGATTTAAAATCGCCGTTTTCAGGGCATGGGAGAAAATGTGGTGCGCGCGACGGTTACGGCTTTTACAATTTTTCTCGCCGCCTGTTCCAACGAAGGGGCCAAGACGGATGACGCCAAGGCGCCACCTGCGCCAGCGATAGAAGCCCCTTCGCTGGAAGTAATCTGGCTCGCGGAAGGGTTCAGCGCGCCCGAAGGCGTCGCGCAGGCGCCCGACGGCGCCTATTTCATCTCCAATGTCGGCGCAGAAGAAACGGATGGCGACGGTTATATCTCCCGCGTCGGCGCCGATGGCGAGGTTCTCGCCGCGCGCTTCATTGACAATCTCGACGGGCCGAAGGGCATGGCTGTCGATGGCGGCGTTCTTTATGTGACCGACATCGATCAGGTCAGGACTTTTGACGCGACAAGCGGCGCGGCGGGCGCCGCAATCGCCATTCCCGATGCGAAATATCTGAATGACGCGACGCTCTGGCAGAGAGACATTTACGTTTCAGATTCAGGAACCGGCCGCATCTGGCGTCTTGCCGAAGACGGCCCCGTTCTCTGGCGCGAAGGCGAAGAACTCTCCAGCGTCAACGGTCTGCTCGGCGACGGCGATCGCCTATTGATCAGCACCATGACCAGCGGCAGCCTTTTGGAGGCGACGTCAAGCGGCGGATGGCGCACGATCGCTGCGGGCATGACCGACGCCGACGGCATCGGCATTGTTCCGGGTGCTGCAGGCGGCGGCTATCTCGTTTCGTCATGGCCGGGCGAGATCTATCTTGCGCGCGAGGGCGGCGGCGTTACCTCCATTCTCAACACGCGCGATGCGGGCATCCTGCAAAACGACCTCACCATGTTCGGCGATGTCGTCATCGTCCCGAACTGGGAGCCGGGAACGGTGACGGCGTGGCGCGTGGTCGCGAATTAAAGCCCGCGGGCGATAATTTCGATGCGCGCCGCAGCGCCGTAGATGACTGAGGCCGGCTTCAGGCCTTTGACGGGTGGCGCAACATCTGGGGCGGCGGAAGCGGCAATCTTCACCTGTTCGATGGCGAGTTTGATCGCGTCGTTTTCTTCCCTGCTCGCGCCGTGCATGACTTCGAGATCTTGCAACGCCGTCGCGATAAAGCCGTAACTGTCGTGATATTCGTGCAAGTTCGAGATCGCGCCGTCGACGACGCCGATCGTATATTCATCGCCGGCGGTTTGAAGCGATTTGGAAACGCCAAGGAGTTGATCTTTGAGCGTAGGCTCATTCGCCATCGATGCGAAGGAAATCGCGGACAGGGCCGCGGAGTAAAGCTCGGCGATTTCAGCCGGCGGGGCGCCGCGTTCGCTGGCGGAAGCCAGCGCGTCGAGAGCCGGGTCAATATTCATCGCCCCCGACGCTTTGAAGACGGGCGCCAGCAGCGTCATTATTTCCGCCTGCGGATGACGCAAATGTTGCGAGCCCATCGCCCGGTCTCCGGCATTGTAGAGTTCGACGCCCGCGAGCAGATGGCCGCGCACAATTTCAAGTGCTGAATAAAACGCCGCCTTGTCATGGGCGACATCCACGAGGGCGGCTCCCTCGGATTCGCCGCCCGAGGCTATCAGCGCCGGGGCGGCCTCGCTTCCTTCCTCCGCGCCGTGATGAGCGGCTCTTTCGTCCTCAGCCTTGGCGGATGTCCCCTCGCCTTCCCCGCCCGCGCAGGCCGACAACGCCAACGCGCCGGAAAAGGCGATAGAGGAGAGGCCAGTCAGTAATTTGAGGCGGCGCTGCATGCGGTGCTCCTTCGTCAGCCGCAGGCATCATAGAGGAAGTCGCAACCGCCGCAAATGCGAACTAATTGCAAATCTTAGCCTTCGCTCTCGCCTTCGCCGTCACTCCCCCCGTGGTCTTTATCGCCCTTATCGTGCTTTTCGTGCTTGTGGTGTTTCCGGTGCTTTGTGTGCTTTTCGCCTCTGTCGGTTTCCCGTCCTTCCCCTTCCCCTAGACCTTCGTCGCTGCGGCTGCGTGTGGCGCCGCGCTCTTCCGGAGGGCACCCCTCGTTACCGTCGTCGTTGCTGCGACCAAGTCCCCGATCTTCGCCTTCGGCCTCTACGCCGCGATCGCATCGATCGATGCGGCGATCGTGACTATCGTCATCGCCTTCGGAGCCCTGGCGGGCCTGTGCGTTCACAGCGAAGAGGCTGACGGCGGCAAGCGTTGTAAGGCCGGTGAGGACTTTCAGGCGTCGTTTCATGGGACTACTCCAATTGATATGAAAGCAATTTACTTCCAAACGGATCGACGAACCAGCATAAATTAAATATCTGAGGTCGCCATGTTGCTACAAATTGCCAATGTCATCGACAGAGCGCTCCTCGACAGTGTGCGTGAGGCGGCAAGTCAGGATGGATTCTGGCGGGATGGGCGCGAGACCGCCAAGGGTCGCGCACGGGCGGCGAAATCGAACCAGCAGGCGCTCTCCGACGGTCCGGCCAAAGGCATCCTCGCAACGCTCGAGCGCACGATCATCGCTAACGACATTGTGAAAAGCGCGGGCCAGCCTGACCGGCTCGCCCGCATCATGCTGAACCGCTACGGCGAGGGTATGGAATACGGCCCGCATGTCGATGCGCCTTATATCGACGGCATCCGCACCGATCTTTCCTTCACCCTCTTTTTGAGCGAGCCGGACGAGTATGACGGCGGCGAGCTTGTCATCGATACCGCCGGCGCCGAGGACTGCGTCAAACTCCCCGCCGGATCGCTTGTCCTTTATCCCTCAACAAGTCTTCACCGCGTTGAGCGCGTAACGCGCGGCGTGCGCGTTGCCTGCGTCGGCTGGATCAAGAGCCGCATCCGCAGTCATGAAGATCGCAGCGTGCTGTTCGATCTCGACCGCGTCGGCGCCGATTTGACGGCAATCGACGCGCCCGGCGACATTCGCGACCGCCTCGCCAATGTGCGCAACAACCTTTTGCGCCGCTGGGGCGAGTGACGTCGACGCTCAAACCTCCGCGCCGCGATCTTGCCGATAAAGCCAGTCGGCCGGGCGGCCCATCCTGACGCAGGCCCGCGCGGGCGGACTTGAGGGCAGCACCCAGCGATCGGCTCTGCGGCCCATGCGGCGCACCAACAGCCGCTCGAACGGCCGAAGTCCGTAGGTCCCGTCCAGGCCCAGTAAGTCGCGTGCGCTTGCGGGCACGATATCGACAGCGGCCCGGATCAGCGAATTCTGCGTGAGCCTTACAAGCCCCGGAAGCGCCGGCGCGCGACGCAGAATATCGAGAAATTCAAAGACGATCGGCGAGGCTTCAAAAGCGGGAAGCATTTTTTCATAGAGCGACTGCCAGTCCGCTTGCGACTGGGGCGCGCCGGCGGCACCGTAGAGCGCTGCTGCTGCTCGGCCTTCGCAGAAAAATCGGTCGCGATCAGACGAAGTGAGCGGCGCCACATAAGAAGAATAGGCTTCCAGAAAACCGAATGCGGCCGTCCCCTGCACCCAGTCG
>JBBTJH010000263.1:0-2523 GCA_038059555.1 Pseudomonadota bacterium
GGTATACTGCGGCGGTCGCGGTCTCTATGAAGAAGATCTTACGCAACATCGCCATTACCGCGGCCATCCTCGTCGGCATCGGTATCCTCGGGCTCGGCTATTACGGATTCGTTCCCGGACTTTCGAAGGTCCTCGGTTCGGCGAATCCGCGCGATCTGAAGGTCGAACCGACCGTCCAGGACCTCGAGTCCGCGAAAGCGAGGACGGGGATCGTCTTCGGGGAGCTCCCGACCGACGTTCCTGCCGAGCAGAGCATCCGTTTCACCGGTCGGACCGAGATCGTCGCGGAGTTCACCGACGAGGAGCTTACCGCGCTGCTTCTCGACGATCGCTGGAAGTACAATTTCGTCGAGAAGACCCAGATCAGGATCAATGCCGACGGTTCGCAAGAGATCTCAGGTCTTCTCCGTCTCGATCGCATCTACGGATATGCGTTGGCACACCGCATCCCCATGGGCAAGATCGGGCCGTTCGTCCGAAGGTTGGAGATGCTCAAGGCCAATCCCGCCTTCTACCTCAAATTCAGGTCGTCTTGGACGGACAACGTGTTGTCGATGGATGTCGAGCGCGCCGAGATCGGCAGGTTCGAGTTTCCGAAGAAGGTGTTGGATGACAACAGGGATTGGGTGAGAAGTTCGCTTGAGAAGCACGTGCTCGGCGTGCCGGAGCTCTCCATCCGCTCGCTCACGTTCACTGACGGATGGATGCGGTTCGACGGTACGCTCCCGCAGTCCATCGACTGGTCGCCCTGATCGGTTTACGGCCGCTCCGTCCATCATTCGACATTGACGGCGAACGAGGCGCTGCCTGGTAAATCGGGAAATCCGCGCTTTTCCAGGGCTTGCATCGACAGCGTTCGAAAGCACGGTGACCTGGAGGTGTGCGCCGTTCATCCACGGTCGCGGTTGACGTCACCCCGCATGGGAAACTACACTGTGTGCATAACTCTTTGCGGACCATTTATCCAGTATGGCCAAAATGACCAAAGCGCAGATCCTCTCCACTCTCGCTGAGAAGACCGGCATGTCGAAGAAGGACGTCGCCGCCTTCATCGATACGCTCAGCGCGCTCGCCCTCTCGGAAGTGAAGAAGAACGGACAGTTCTCCGTCGGCGACCTCGGCAAGCTCGTCAAGGTGCACCGCAAAGCCCGTCAGGGACGCAACCCCGCGACCGGCGCGACCATCCAGATCCCGGCAAAGACCGTCGTGAAGTTCCGGGTCGCCAAGGCGACCAAGGAAGCGGTCATGTAAGAGCTTCGCAAGTACAAAACGCGGCCCGATCGTCATCGGGCCGCGTTTTCGTTTTCAACGGTTTTGCGCGCGGGAGAGATGGTGTAGACTTATCCCGATATGCATCCGATCCGCCGCCGCGCGGTTTTTTCCGCAGTGTTCGCCGCCATGGTCATGGTCCTTTTCGGGCGCACGGTCGCGGCCATGACCGGTCCGTCCGTCGAGAATTGGTCGGAGGGCGCCTTGGAAGAAATCCGGCAGGCACCGCTCGCGGACCTGTACCCGCAGGACGAGTATATGCGCGGCGAGGTCATAAGCATCGTCGAAGAGAGGACCGAGAACGTCGACGGCATGGAACAGACCACTCAGGTCTCGCGCGTGCGCATCCTGGAAGGGAATGAGGCAGGCAAGGAAGTACTTATCACGCAAGGCGGTGCCGGGTCCGGGCTCGTGAAAGGGGACAAGGTCGTGGTCACGAAGGTCACCATCGACGGCACGTCGAACTATTACGTCTCCGACCGGTACCGGCTCGTGCCGGTGGCGCTGATCCTTGCCGCGTTCTTCTTGCTCGCCGCGTTCTTCGGACGGCGGCACGGCGTGATGTCCATCCTAGGCCTTGCTTTCAGCATATTCGTCATTGCCAAGTTCATCGTGCCGAACATCATCGCCGGGGTCGATCCGCTCACCGTGACGCTCATCGGTGCCGGCATGATCATGGTGGTGTCGCTGTTCCTCGCGCACGGGTTCAATCGACGGACAGTGTTGTCGCTCGCGAGCACCGCGTTCACTCTCGGCATCGCCGCGGTGCTGTCGGTCGTGTTCGTCAACATGTCCAAGCTGCTCGGTCTCGGATCCGAAGAGGCCGCCTACCTTCAGCTCGGACCGCTTCAGTTAGTGAACCTCAAAGGCCTGCTCCTCGGCGGCATCATCATCGGCACGCTGGGCGTGCTCGATGACGTGACCACGGCGCAGACCGCGGCCGTCGACGAGATCGGCAAGGCCGACCCTTCGCTCGGCGCCGACGAATTGTATCGCCGCGGATTGTCTGTCGGCCGCGAGCATATCGCCTCGCTCGTCAATACGCTCGCGCTGGCATACGCCGGAGCCTCGCTGCCGCTCTTCCTCATGTTCACCGTCAATATGACCCAGCCTTTCTGGGTCATCCTCAACAGCGAGATGATCGTCGAGGAACTCGTGCGTACGCTCGTCGGCAGCACGGCGCTCATCCTGGCCGTGCCCGTCTCGACTTACATAGCCGCCCGAGCCTATGGCGCCAGGCCGCAGAGCGGCCGA
>JBBTJH010000263.1:2623-4875 GCA_038059555.1 Pseudomonadota bacterium
TCCCGGAGAACCGGCTAAGGCCGGCTCTCCTCGACACAAGACGCAGTACCGCGGCTTATGGCGCCCGGCCGCAGAGCGGCCGATCCCGGAGAACCGGCTAAGGCCGGCTCTCCTCGACACAAGACGCAGTACCGCGGCCTCTGAAAACCGTGCGGCAGCTCGCATCTGTATTCCTTGACATTCCCGCGTATTTCGTGTCATCTTCCCTTGCTTTGCGCCGTTTCGGGGCAGGGCGGTTTGGACGTTGACAACCAGGCAGAATGAGGGATCTTCCCTCAACGACAGCAAACAAAAAGGAGCGAACCGATGACGAGAAACTTGGCCGTTTTGGCAGCCTTCATCATGTCGATGGTGGTTGCTGCGCCCGCGTGGGCGCAGAACTGCGACACCATGGTCGTGGACGAGGCCGGCAGGCTCGGCGCGAGCGGCGTCGCGACCGTCGAGGCCGCCGGCAACCGTCTCGTGAACGCAGGGGCGGACGTGCGCGTGCGGGTCATCCCGTCCGCGAGCGCCGTCGGCAACCTCGACCAGTACATGGCGAGGCTGCAGGCGGAGTGCGCTTCGTGGCGCGCGGCCGACGGCGGCAGGAAGAACAACCTGCTCGTCATCCTGCTCTCGATGGACCGCCAGTCCGGCGTGTTCTTCGGAGAGCAGTACCGTTCCGCGCTGGACGACAGGACGGCGACGATCCGGACCGGTAGCATGAACCCGCGGTTCCGCGACGGCGACTTCGCCGGCGGATTGGCCGCGGGTCTCGACGCCTCCGGACGGTTCATCGCCGCAGCCGCGGCGCCGCCCGTGAACACGACGACGCCCGTCATCGTGCAGACCCAGCCCAGCCAGCCCACCGACCTCACCGGCCTGTGGAGCGTGCTGATGTGGGGTTTGGGGCTCATCGCGCTCGGAGCGCTCGCGTACCTCGTCGTCGTCCTCTCCCGCGCACGCGCCAAACGTCGTGCCGCGCAGCAGAAGGCGCAGGCGGTCAGAAGTTCCTGCTCGAACCGCATCACCGAGCTCGATGACCCCATCTCGCTCGTCGGCGCGCGTCTGAACAGGGCGGCGCAGGCGGTGAGCGAAGAGGACGCGGCGCCGCTCAAGGCCAGCCTCGAGGCGCTCAAGGGCGAAGCGAACCGCGCGACCGCCCAGTACGGCGACCTGCAGCAGTCCGCGAACAATCCGGACCGCGGCGGACTCTCCGCGGACGAGTACGATGCGATGGCAGCGGCGTTCCAGTCCGTGCTCGACAAGCTCGACAAGGTCCGCGAGGGCCGCGAAAAGCTCGAGAAGGACATCGCCGGCCTGCAGTCGCTCATCGACGCGGCCAGACCGCTCATCGACGCGCTCGACAAGGACGTCGACGCGGCCGCCGTGGCCGTCGTGCAGGTGCAGGAGCTGGGCTACAAGACGGAGGCCGTCGAGGCCGTCCTCACCGAAGCCGTGAAGGCTCAGGAAGAGGCCGGTACGGCGATGGCCGCCAAGCGGTTCGGCGCCGTCAAGACGATCTGCGACCGGGGCTCCAAGAAGGCCAAGGACGCGTCGTCCCAGGCGTCCGGGCTCCCGGCCCGCAAGAACGCGCTCGACCAGGGCGTCACCGCCCTCAAGTCGCGCATCTCGCAGGTCGCGCAGGTCATCAAGGACACCCGCCCGGTCTTCGAGGCCATCGCCTCGGAGTTCGTGGAGGGTTCCTGGGCGCACGTGAAGGGCAACGGCACCGAGGCGGAGAACCGCATCGATGCCGCGACCAACGCGTCCGTCGAGACCGCGGTCCTGGCCGCCATGGATCGGCAGGAGTGGCAGAAGGCCGAGGACACGCTCGGCCAGGCGAAGGCCTGGCTCGACGAGGCCGAGTCCTTCATGCGCTCCATCGTCTCGCTCAAGGGCAACCTCGAACAGGCGAAGCGCGACGCGTTGCCGGAGATCGATGCGGCACAGGCCGACATCGACAAGGCTACGGCGTACGAGCGGGAACACGACGACGACATCCGTGATTCCATCAAGGGTGACATCGCCGAGGCCCGCCGCGTCCTCGCGGGCGCGAGGGAGGAGCTCGCCAAGGAGAAGCCCGACTACTTCTTCGTGGTCGAGCAGGCCAAGCTCGCCAACGCCAGCGCGGACAAGATCCTCGACCAGTCGCAGAACGAGCACGAGGCCGCGGAACGCAAGCGTAAGCGGGCAGTAAGCTCGGTGCGCGATGCGACAGCCGCGATTTCTCGCGCCAAGGAGTACATCGAGGACCATTCGTCCGACGTGGA
>JBBTJH010000264.1:0-5149 GCA_038059555.1 Pseudomonadota bacterium
TAAAGCGGTGAAGGCGGCGAAATCCGCGTTCAAAAGTTATTCGAACACGACAATCGCCGAGCGCAAAGCGCTGATGCAGCGCGTCATCGAGGAATATTTAAAGCGTAACGAAGAAATGGCGCAGGCGATCACCATGGAAATGGGGGCGCCGAAGGGCCTTGCCCTGCACGCGCAGTCAGCCTCCTCGCTCGGCCATTTTCAGATCGCGATCAACGCGCTTGATGAAATCGAGTTTGAGAAAGACAAAGGCTCGCACTGGCTGGTCAGGGAGCCGATCGGCGTTTGCGCCCTCATCACGCCGTGGAACTGGCCGATGAACCAGATTTCCTGCAAAGTGGCGCCGGCGCTCGCCGCCGGCTGCACGATGGTGTTGAAGCCTTCGGAAGTCGCGCCCGTTTCCGCGCATATTTTAGCTGAAATCCTGGACGCTGCGGGCGTGCCGAAAGGCGTCTTCAATCTTGTCGACGGCATGGGGCCCGATGTCGGCGCCGCGATGTCGTCGCACCCGGATGTCGACATGGTCTCCTTCACCGGGTCGACAAGAGCCGGCATCGAAGTCGCCAGGAACGCCGCGCCGACGGTCAAACGCGTCGCGCAAGAGCTTGGCGGCAAGTCGGCGAACATCATTCTCGACGACGCCGATTTGAAGAAAGCCGTCTCGCGCGGCGTCGCCGCGATGATGAACAACTCCGGCCAGTCATGCAACGCGCCCTCGCGCATGCTGGTGCCGGCAAACCGCATGGATGACGCGATCGCCATCGCCAGGGAAGCCGCCGCGAAAGTGCGCGTCGGCGATCCGAACGCCGACGGCACCGTCATCGGACCCGTCGTCAGCGAAGTCCAGTGGAACAAGATCCAAGGCCTTATCAACAAGGGCGTCGCCGAAGGCGCCGAGCTGGTCGCCGGCGGGCCCGGCCGGCCCGAAGGGCTGGAAAAAGGCTATTACGTAAAGCCGACAGTCTTTGCGCGCGCCAACAACCAGATGACGATTGCGCGCGAGGAAATCTTCGGCCCCGTTTTGACTATTATTCCGTATAAGGACGAAGATGACGCGGTCGCGATCGCCAATGACACGCCCTACGGCCTTTCCGGCTATATTTATTCAGGCGACATCAACCACGCCCGCAAGGTCGCCAAACGCATCCGCGCCGGAAATATTCATCTGAACGGCGCCGGCGTCGATGCGACGGCCCCGTTCGGCGGTTACAAACAATCCGGCAACGGGCGCGAATGGGGAACTCTCGGCGTCGAGGAGTTTCTTGAAACCAAAGCCGTGCTGAAGCCGGCGAATTAGGAAGCTGAATTGACGGCAACGCCCCTCATCCTTCGAGACGCCGCTTCGCGGCTCCTCAAGATGAGTAATGAGACTACAACATCAATAAGAACCCTCATCCTGAGGAGCGATGCGAAGCGTCGCGTCTCAAAGGATGCAAAACGCGCCGGACGCCATGACTGAACAAATCATCCCCATTAAAGCAGACGCTGCAAAACGCGCGTTCTATACGAAGAAGCGCTACGATGAGGACTACGCCCGCTCCATCGACGACCCTGACGGCTATTGGAAAGACATCGCGGCGCGCCTCGACTGGGAAACGGCGCCGACGAAAATCCGCGACGTATCGTTTAATAAGGACGACTTCCGCATCCGCTGGTACGAAGACGGTAGGTTGAACGCCGCTTATAATTGTATCGACCGGCATTTGCCCGAACGCGAGAACGACACGGCGATCATCTGGGAAGGCGACGACCCGGGCGAGGAGCGCCATATCTCCTATGGCGAGCTTTACGGCGAGGTGTGCCGGCTGGCGAACATTTTGAAAGCGCGCGGCGTCAAGCGCGGCGACCGCGTCATCATCTATATGCCGATGATACCGGAAGCGGCGTACGCAATGCTCGCGTGTGCGCGCATCGGCGCCGTTCATTCGGTCGTCTTCGGCGGCTTCTCGCCGGACAGCCTCGCGAGCCGCATCGACGATTGCACGCCGACCGCGATCATCACCGCCGACGAAGGCCTTCGCGGCGCGAAGAAAATTCCTTTGAAACGCAATGTCGATGCGGCGCTTGCAAAGACTGCCGGCGTTCGCCTTGTGCTGATCGTCAAGCGCACCGGCGGCGAGATTGATTTCCAGAAAGGCCGCGACCTCTGGTGGCATGAAGCGCGTGACGACGTGGCGCCGGACTGCCCGCCGGAAATCATGAACGCGGAAGACCCGCTGTTCATTCTTTATACGTCGGGTTCGACCGGAAAGCCGAAAGGCGTTCTGCACACGACTGGCGGCTATCTCGTTTATGCCGCGTTCACGCATGAAGCGGTATTCGACTATCGCCCCGGCGAAATTTACTGGTGCACCGCCGATGTCGGCTGGGTCACCGGGCACACTTACATCGTTTACGGCCCGCTCGCGAATGGCGCGACGACGTTGATGTTCGAAGGGATTCCCACCTATCCCGACGCCTCGCGTTTCTGGCGCGTCTGCGAAAAGCATCGGGTCAACATCTTCTACACCGCGCCGACAGCCTTGCGTTCGCTGATGCGCGAGGGCGATGCGCCTGTTAATGTCGCCGAACTTTCTTCGGTGCGTCTCCTCGGCACGGTTGGAGAACCGATCAATCCGGAGGCTTGGCTCTGGTATTACCGCACTGTCGGCAAGGAACGCTGCCCGATCGTCGATACCTGGTGGCAGACGGAAACCGGCGCCGCGCTGATTTCGCCGCTTCCGGGAGCCACCGATCTGAAACCCGGTTCTGCGACGAAGCCCTTGTTCGGAATTCGCCCGGCGCTTGTCGATGCGGAGGGGAAATTCCTTGAAGGCGCGGCGAGCGGCAACCTTGTCCTCCTCGGTTCGTGGCCGGGACAGATGCGCACCGTCTACGGCGATCACCAGCGTTTTATCGAGACCTATTTTTCGACCTATCCCGGCATGTATTTCACCGGCGACGGCGCGAGGCGCGATGAAGACGGCTATTGGTGGATCACAGGTCGTGTAGATGACGTTTTAAACGTCTCCGGTCACCGCATCGGCACGGCGGAAGTTGAAAGCGCGCTGGTCGCGCACCCCGAGGTCGCCGAAGCCGCCGTCGTCGGCTTCCCGCACGACATCAAGGGACAGGGCATTTATTGCTATGTCACCTTGATGAAGGGCGCTGCGCCGACAGCGGCGCTTGAAACTGAATTATCCGCCTACGTACGAAATGAAATCGGCGCCATAGCAAAACCCGACGTCATTCAGTTCGCGCCAGGCCTCCCCAAAACGCGCTCCGGCAAGATCATGCGAAGGATTTTGCGCAAGATCGCGGAAAACGATTTTTCCAACCTCGGGGATATCTCGACTTTGGCCGATCCGTCAGTGGTCGACGATCTCATCAAAAACCGGAAGCAATCGCAGGGCGGATAAACTCCTCCTGGCTTGCAAAGGAGAACTTTATGCCCAAGGTCGATCTTTCGCGCGCGCCGCGCAAAACCGGATCTGGCTATCCTTCGCCATTCGATGAGCCATGCCGCGCTCGCGTCCGGCAGCAGCTGGGCGACGCCGGCGGCCTGACGCAGTTCGGCGTTAATCTGATGACGCTTTCGCCCGGCGTATGGTCGAGCCAGCGCCACTGGCACACGCACGAAGATGAATTCATTCGCGTGCTCGAAGGCGAGGTCGTCCTTGTTGAGGCCGGCGGCGAAACCGTTCTGCGCGCCGGCGAGTGCGCCGCATTTCCGGCCGGCGCGGCGAACGGTCATCATTTACAAAACCGCAGCGGCGGTGATGTAGTGATCCTCGAAATAGGCACGCGGAAGGAAGAGGAAGATATAACCGACTATCCTGATCTCGACATGCTTTACCGGCCAGGGAAAGGATATGTCCGGCGCAACGGGACGCCATATTGAGGAGAAATCCGTGCGAGACCCATTCTTCGAGACGCCGCTTCGCGGCTCCTCACCGATGAGGGGTTGTTCCAAGAAGTGAGAATTCTCCTCATCCTGAGCAGCGATGCGAAGCATCGCGTCTCGAAGGATAGCGTGTACGGACTCTAAACCCTCGTCCCCTCGATAATCTCTTTCGCGCCCTGTTCAAGCAATTCAAGTCCGACCGCGCGGCCTAGCTCTTTCGGCCTGTCGATCGCGCCTTCCGCTTCGATTTCGATCAGTGTTTTGCCGTCGAGGCTGATCACGGCGCCTTTCAAGGTCAACCGCGAAACGTTGACGCTCGCGTGTCCCGCGATCGGTGCGTTGCAATGACCGTTCAACACCCACAGCATTTCGCGCTCGGCTTCCGCCATGGCGCGCGTCTCGGCGTCGTCGATGGCGGCGAGCAGCTCTCGCGTGTTCCATGACGCCGCTGGGCATTCGACGGCGACGATCCCCTGCCCGGCGCAGGGAAGCATTTCATGGAATGAGAGCAGCCGCGAAATGCGATCGGCTCTGCCGATGCGCGTCAACCCAGACGCCGCCATGACGAGCGCATCCGCAGGGCCGACCGTTCCGCCGTCCGGCAATTTTTGCGGTGTCCCATCATCGAGTTTTTGAAGGCGCGTATCAGCGGCGCCGCGGAAATGAATGATCTCGGCCTTCGGATAAAGCCGCTTCAGATACGCCGCGCGCCGCACCGAATTTGTGCCGATTTTTTTTCCCGCGAGACGGTCGCAGTCGATCAAATTTACGCTGACGCCTTTCGGCAGAACGATCGCATCTTCCGCCGCCTCGCGTTTGAGATAGGCGCCGATGACGAGCCCCGGCGTTTCTTCATCGCCCGGCATGTCTTTCAGCGAATGCATGCAGCAATCAAGCTCGCCCCCGATCATCGCCGCGCGCAACTCCGCGACGAAGGCGCCGCCCTTGCCGCCGTGGCGTTCGAGTTTCGAGACCTGATCGCGGTCGCCGGAAGGCGTGAATTTCACCAGTTCCGCCGCGAGCCCCGGATGCGCGCGATTAAGAAGGCGCACGACCTCCTGGGTCTGCGCCAGCGCCATCGTCGAGCCTCTGGTGCCGATTTTCATGGGGCTGGTTCTAAGGCGTTTTCCGCGGGGAGGGAAAGGCGCCGAGAACGCTTGCGGCGCTCAGCCGCAATCGCCAATATCGCCGCTGTCAGCGGGAGTAGCCCATGCTCAAAAAATCCCTGGTCGCCGCAGCGGCCGCAGGCGCGATCGCGTTCAGCGCGGC
>JBBTJH010000265.1:0-14283 GCA_038059555.1 Pseudomonadota bacterium
TTCCATTCAACTTCAAGCGCAACGCGATTTTTGAAGCAATCTACGCTATGCGTTGGTGACGGCTCTTCTGCGCCGTCAACGATAATCTTCGTGTCAAATGACTTTTCAATCCATCCGCGTTCATAAAGAGCTCCATCAAGCAGCTTCGTGGTTTCTGTCTTGTTTTTTCCTTTCTCAACAAGAACACTGTGCAGGAGCTTGAACCCGCTTAGTACATCCATCAGTTCCATAAACTCGATTGGATGGGTCACCTCAAACAATGCAGCCGCATTGCGCCAATCAAAAACATCGAATTTGGCGCACACCGCCTCAGGTACTGGCAATGGTCAGCCCCGGATAAAAACGTTGATTGTTCATGTTCTCTTTTTGTTCCATAACCGTAAACCAGTTAGGAAGCAACCGTGAATCGGTTCCATTGCGCAATGGCGGCATTTTCGACTGCGCATTTCGCCGTGAGAACGAATCATGCCTGCGCGATCGCTCAGGTGAAGCCGGAAGCTTCGACGCCATCCCCGACGCCAATCTCGCCCAGCGCGCGCGGCGCGGCGTTTTCGCCGAAGATGACGCCGTTGATGCGCGGGTCGGTCGAGCGGTGAATGCGGGCGAGCGAGGCGAGCGGCTCCTTGCCTTTGCGCTCGCCGGTCTGCTGATCGGTCGTCGTCACGATGCAGCGGTCGGAGGGTTTGACGAGATCGAGGATGACCTCGCCGATTTTGAGCCGGTCCCAGCGATCTTCCGCCCACGGCTCATCGCAGTCGATGACGACATTCGGGCGAAAGCGCGCCATTGTAACGGGGGCGCCGCCATGCTTTTCAATGTCTTCATTCAGCGCGGCGAGCGAGCCCGTCGTCGTCACCAGAATGGGAAAGGCGTCTGCAAAGCTGACCGCCACGGGCGAGGGCGTCCAGACGCTTGTCCTAAAGCGCAGCGCCCGCTCGTCCATATGGACGAGGTGGGCTTCTTCGCCGATGAGATCTGAAAGAAACGCGCTGGCGTCATTGCCGGTAGAGGCCGCGTCAATCTCCGCATCCCAGACGATGACGCGGCGCCGCGCGTCGCCCACGGGCGTTGCGATCTCAATCTCGCCGAAGCCGTCGGCGGAAAGTTTGAGGCCGTTTGGCGAGAGCGCCGCATTCATCGTCGCCATATGCGGGTGCGAGCGCTGGGTGAGAAAAACGCCGTCAGCGTCAACCGCAAGCCAGCGCCGGTCGCCGGCAAGGCCGCGCGCCTCGACGCGAGCGCGTTGCACGTCAAGCGCGCGCATGCCCTTGACCGGGTGAATGTGGAGGGAGGCGACGCGCATCAATCGCCGATCATCGACGTCGCCAGCGTTTGCGCAACGCCTGGCGGCGGCGTTGCGCTCTCGGGCACGAAAAAGTCGGGGAACAATTTGCGCGAGGGATCGACGCGATATTTTTCGAAATCCCTGACGCCATGGTCGTAGAGGAAATTGTCGTCGATGACGAAATTGCCGGTGAACTCGCGCGACGGCTTGGTGAAAATGAGGTGCGCGCAGTCGGAAAGAATATCGGCTGTGCGCGATCCTTTAATCATCGCGTCGCCGCCGAGCGCGAATTCGACAGCGGCCGTTGCAATCGCGGTTCTCGGCCACAGCGCGTTGAAGGCGATCCCGTCCGACTTGAATTCTTCCGCCATGCCGAGGACGCACATCGACATCCCGTATTTGGCCATCGTGTAGGCGACATGGCCGCCGAACCATTTAGGGCTCATATCGAGCGGCGGCGAGAGCATCAGCACATGAGGATTTGCAGATTTTTTCAGATGGGGAATGCAGGTTTTAGAGACCAGAAACGTGCCCCTTGAATTGATCGAGTGCATCAAATCCCAGCGTTTCATATCGGTCGCTTCGGCGCCGGTGAGCGAAATCGCCGAAGCGTTGTTGACGCAAATGTCGATGCCGCCGAATTTCGCGACGGTCTTTTCAACCGCATCTTTAACGAGCGCTTCATCGCGAATGTCGACGATGAGCGGCAGCGCCTTGCCGCCCGCTTTCTCGATTTCCTCAGCGGCCGTGTATATCGTGCCGGGCAGATGCTTGTGCGGCTCGGCCGTTTTTGCGGCGATCGCGATATTGGCGCCGTCCTTCGCCGCCCTTAGCGCGATGGCGAGCCCGATGCCGCGCGAGGCGCCGGAGATGAAGAGGGTTTTTCCTTTGAGCGATGCCATGGCCGGCCGTCCTTTTCGAATTGCGCTTCCAAATCGCCGGCCGACCATAGACAATTAGCGGCGGATTGTAAGCGGTTTCAGGCAGAAGCCGCGCTTCCCTCGCAGCGGCAGCCGATGATCCCATAGGCTTCTTCCAGCGAATGGGCGCGCTCGATGATTTCGCGCTTTCGCACTTTTCCATCGAGCGTCTTTCTCGTCCACACGACATCGATCGCCACATGGTCGCCGACGATCGCAGAGCCGAAGCCGTGCGCATCGACGTGACGCTTGATGATCTGCAACTCAGTCATAATCGCTCCAACTTGAAATGAGTTTTTGAGTATTCTCCCCGCCTCCTTCGCGCATCTGAAAAACGCAAGGGAAGCATGCAAAAAGAATGCGGCAAAGGTTCGGCGATGTAAACGCTTTTTCCGCGAAAAATATTTTTGAAAATTTTATCCGCTGCGCTTTGTCAGCGCCTCAAGAGCAAGCGCGCCAGCGGAGATTGATCACGTCTATCCGGGGCGGCGCATTCAATCGCATCGGCAGGCCGACCATGCCTGTCCCTGACGTGACGAAGACAAGTCCGCGCGGCGTCTGCGCAAATCCGTACCGCGTCACATGACACGCCGACGTCAGCGCGCTGGTGATGAAGGGAATGTTGATCTGTCCGCCATGCGTGTGTCCCGCAATCAGAATATCGACGGCCTCGCGCGGGCGCAGATCAAGAATTGTCGATGGATTGTGCGTCAGAACGATACGCGGAACGGCGCCGCGCCGCTCCAGAAGCGTACGGTTTTGACCCTTGGCCCATAATTCGCTGAGACCGGCGATCTGCGCTGTAGCGCCGTTGAGCGCGAGCGTTTCCTGCGCATTGTTGAGCAAGTGAACATCGAGCGTCCTCAGCGCTGCCGTCAGCGGCGCGCCGACATCGGGGCCGGGAAGACCGACATCGTGATTGCCAAGGACGGCAAAGACCGGCGCGTCAATCGCTTGGAGCTCCTTGAAGGTTTTCTCAAAGCGATCAGGCGCCAGAAAATAGACGAAATCGCCGGCGATGAGGACGGCGTCCGGTTTTGCGGCGTTGACCTTGCGCGCGATGCGCGAAACCGGGACGGCGTTGGCGAAGATCCCCTCATGCGTATCGGAAAATAGGGCAAGACGCGCCGATCCCGCTTCGGGAAAGCACCGCGACAGCGACGCCTCATGCTCAACAGTCAGCAGGATGCGCGGCTCGACAAATCGCGCATAGGCGAGAAGCGTCAGCGCCGCGAAAGCGATCGCGGCGAGGAGGCGTTTCGCGCCGCGCTGCTTCGCAATTTTCAGCACGAGATAAGCCGCCGCCGGAAAATAGAGATAGCTCGCGTAGAAAATCGTGAGCTTCATATATTCGAGAGGGCCGAGATCGCTCATGGCGCCGCGCTGTTCTCCCGCAGAAAGGCGGCGAATTCGGCCTCGCTGATCGCGCTGGCGGCAAGACCAAGCACGGTTTCGACAACATCTTGTTCGGACGCCCTCAGCTCAAAACCGTTCAGCGCAAGAAATGTTGCAGCCGCCATGAAGCCGGCGCGTTTGTTGCCATCGATAAAGGGATGGTTTTTGGCGATGCCGAAAGCATAGGCTGCGGCGAGATCAAAGGCGTCCGGCTCGCCATAGGCGGCAAGGTTTTCCGGGCGCGCGAGCGCGCTTTCGAGCAAGCCTTCGTCGCGAACGCCGTTCGCGCCGCCATGTTCGGCGAGTTGCTCTGCATGCAGAGCCGACAACGCGTCGCGCCTCAGCCATATCCACTCTGTCATGGCGGCTATTTCGCGAGTTCGCGGAGCGCGTTCCGGTACCGCTTTGCGATCGATCGTCCCGCCTCCAGCTGCTTTTCCAGCGCCGGATCATAGGGTCGAAGTTCGAGCCCGTCGGGCGTTTCGACAATGTGGAGATCGTCGCCTTCGCCGACCCGCAATTTGGCCAGCACATCCTTCGGCAAAACGACGCCGAGCGAGTTGCCGATCTGGCGGATTTTGAGGGTGTCGGCGCGCCCGGCGGCTTTCGGCGCGGCAAAGCCGGCCGGATCTTCCGAGAACCCTTTGTTTTTGCCGTTGTTCTTGCGAGTCATGACCGGCCTCGTGGTAACGGGTGTTATAATTATTACATCCGTTATAACATGTCAAGCCTCGGCGCTCACCCCGTCAGCGCGGCCGGGTCGAGGCGGGTGAGCGGACTGGCGCCGGTGGTGACGGCGGCGGTGAGGCCCGTCGCTTCGGTAAGGAAATTGTCGGCGTAAAACCGCGCGATGGCGATGCGCCCGTTGAGATAGGCTTTGTCGGCGCCCGGCTCTCTGACCGCGAGCGCTGCAGCGAGCGCGCCGCGCGCGAGATAATAGCCGCCGGCGACATTGCCGAACTGTTTGAGATAGGGCGTTGCGCCGGCGAGCACATGTTCCTGATCGACCTTCGCCGCTTCAAGGAGCCAGCCGGTCGAGGCCTTCAGCGCTTCGGCGGCGTCGAAAAGGCGCGCGCCGATGATTTTCAACTCCTCGCGCTTGCCCGCTTTGGCGATGGTCGCTTCTTCCCTGACGTCCTGAATAAACGACTTGATCGCGGCGCCGCCGTCGCTTTGCAGCTTGCGGCCCACTAGGTCCATCGCCTGGATGCCGTTTGTTCCCTCATAAATCGCGGCGATGCGCGCGTCGCGCATGTGCTGCGCGGCGCCGGTTTCCTCGATATAGCCCATGCCGCCGTGAACCTGCACGCCGAGCGAGGCGACGTCGTTGGCGCGATCGGTCGACCAGCCCTTCGAGATCGGCGTCAGCAATTCTTCGAGCGCTTTCGATTTGGCGCGCTGGCGTTCATCGGGCGCGTGTCGCGCAAGATCGTAGGCGACGGCGTGGGCGTAGCAGATGGCCCGGCTCGCCTCGACCAGCGCTTTCATCGAATAGAGCATGCGGCGCACGTCCGCATGTTCGTAGATCGCAACCATCTCTCCCGTTTTGACGCCCGTCGCGCGGCCCTGTTTTCGCTCCTGCGCATAGGAAAGCGCGCGCTGGAACGAGGCCTCCGCAACGCCGACGCCTTGAAGGCCGACGTCGAGACGCGCGGCGTTCATCATCACGAACATGTTTTTAAGGCCCTTGTTCTCCTCGCCAAGAAGCGTCCCGTAACACTCGCCGCGCTCGCCATAGACCATGACCGTTGTCGGCGAGCCGTGAAGGCCCATCTTTTCTTCGAGCTTGATGCAATGCGCGTCGTTGCGGGCGCCGAGCGATCCGTCTTCGTTCACATGGAACTTCGGCGCGAGAAACATCGAAATGCCGGCGGTCCCTTCGGGCGCGCCGGGAAGCCGCGCGAGCACGAGATGAACGATGTTGTCGGTCATGTCGTGATCGCCATAGGTGATGAAAATTTTCTGGCCGCTGATCTTGTAGCGCGTCGTCCCGTCGGCATTGACGCCGGCGGGTTCGGCCCTGGCGCGCAGCGCCGAAAGATCGGACCCCGATTGCGGCTCGGTCAAATTCATCGTGCCGGTCCACGCGCCGGAGACCATCTTCGGCAGATAGGTTTTCTTCTGCCAATCGGTGCCGGCGTGAAGGATCGCTTTCACCGCGCCGGTCGTCAGCGTCGTGCCGATCGCAAACGACATCGAGGCGCCGTTCAGCGCGTCAACCAGCGTATTCGCGAGCGTTGAAGGCAATCCTTGCCCGCCCCATTCTTCCGGAAACGCGAGCGAATTCCATCCGCCCTCGACATAGCGCCGGTAGGCGTCCTTGAAGCCGGGGCTCGTCCGGACGACGCCGTTTTCGAGCTTTGAGGGCGTCTTGTCGCTGCCGGCGTTCAAGGGCGCGACGACGGCGTCGCAAAATTTCGCCGCCTCGGCGAGGATCGCGTCGACCATCTCAGCCGAGAGATCCGGATAGGCGCCCGACCGCATCAGCGCCGGAAATCCGGCCATCTGGTCGAGAGCAAAACGCATGTCGCGAACGGGGGTTGAATAGGTCATGGCGCGCTCCTCAATATCGCCCGCTTTATGCGGGGTTCGTTCAGGAATGTGTAGCGCGCGGCGAAGAAAAATTTGCGCCCAATTCGCCGCGCCCTACGCCGCTTTGCGCGCCCGTTTCATGACCCATCCGAAGACGATCGCCGTTAACGCGATCTGCGTAATTGTCGCGATCATCGGGGCGGGGGCGAAATTCGCCGGCGCGAGACCCATCGGCGCATCGTTCGAGGTCGCGACGATAAGGCCTGCGAGGATCACCCCGAAAATGCTCTCGCCGACGATCATGCCGGAGGAGACGAGCACCGCGAGGCGGCGCGTGTAGTCGGGCTTCGGGGTTTTTGTCGACCAGCGATCATAGAACCAGCCAAAGAGCGCGCCGACGACGACCGGCAAGGTGGCGGCGCCCGGCAAGTAGATCCCGATCCCGACGGCGAGCGGCGGCAAGCGCACCCATTTCAACGCGCCCATGACGATATCGAGAAGGATGAGCCCGACCCCGAGCGCGGCGCCGATCGTCATCATCTTCCAGTCGAGATCGCCGCCGATGACGCCTTGGGCGAGGGCTGCAATCAATGTCGCTTGCGGCGCGGCGAGCGGCGCGCTGGCGATCGTATCGATGTTGGGCGCGCCGGCGAACCCGAACGCGTGGGCGAGAAGGTTCAAGACCGGCGGGATGACAGCGGCGCCCGCGATGACGCCGATGATCAGCGCCCATTGCTGCGCGCGCGGCGTCGCGCCGACGAGCTGGCCGGTTTTCAAATCCTGGAGATTGTTGTTGGAGATGCAGGCGATCGCAAAAACAATCGCGGTTGCAAAAAGCGCGAAGGCGACGAGCGCTTGCCGGTCGGCGACGGCCGGGTCGGCAACCGCGGCGAAGATCGAGGCGCTCGCGACAATCGCCAGAATGCCGACGCCGGAGATCGGGCTGTTCGAGGCGCCGATCAGGCCCGCCATATAGCCGCAGACGGAGGCGATCAAAAACCCGCCGACGATGATGAAGGGAAGCGCCGCCGCAATCAGCGTGACGCTATCGGCTTCAATCGATGTTCCGGCGAGGAAATCATAAATGAGATAGCCGCAGACCGCGAGACAGATGAGCGCGACGATCCCGATCGCTGCGGGCGACATGTCGAGATCGCGGCGATCGACAACGCCGCCCTTGGCGGCGCGCGACGCGGTGATCGTGCCGAGAACGCCGCCGACGACCGGGCGGCCGAGCTTGAACAGCGTCCAGATGGAAGCGACGGAGATCGCGCCGGCGCCGATGAACCGCACCTGATGCAGCCAGACGCTGCTGACATGATCGGCGAAAGAGACGCCCTCGGGCGCCGGCTGCACGGACGTCAAAATGGGAACGGCGCCCGCCCACGCGATGATGAAGCCGAACAGCATGGCGAGCCCGACCGAGACGCCGACGAGATAGCCGACGCCGAAGAGCGCCATTGAAAATCCCATGTCGACGCCGCTGCCGGCGCGCGGGCCAAGGCGGAAAAACGCTGTCCAGCCTGCGGTCGCGATGCGCGTCGCGGCAAGGATTGCAAGCGCCAGCGACGCAAGCGCGCCCCAGACGACCGCCATCAGCCCCTCGCGCGCTTCGGCTGTCGCTTCATTCCGCGCCTTGTCGCCGACATCGAGAAGTTCAGCCGCGGCGACGCCTTCAGGATACGGAAGATCCGACGTCGTCACCATCGCCCGGCGCAGCGGAATGGTGAACAACACGCCGAGAACGCCGCCCGCCGCGCAGACGAGAAAGCTCGGCAGGAAGGGAAAGCCGTTCCACCAGCCGACAATCACAAGGCCCGGCAGAACGAAGATGATTGCGGCGAGGGTGCCGGCCGCGCTCGCGACCGTTTGCACGATGTTGTTTTCAAGGATCGACGAATCCTTGAACGCCGACAAGATCGCCATCGAGATGACCGCCGCCGGGATCGAGGTCGCAACCGTTAATCCGACCTTGAGGCCGAGATAGACATTGGCCGCTGTGAATATGAGCGTGATGGCGATGCCGAGGACGATCCCCCTCGCCGTGATTTCGCGCAGCGCCGGTTTTGACTGTGGCTTGTCCATGCCGTCCCTCGATTGATCCGCTCTCAGAGCCTGCCACGCGCCGGGCGCGAACGCCACCGGCTGAATATCGAGGGTGCGAGGGCTGGCGTCGCGAAGGGCGGCGACTTATCTCTTCGCGCCATGACCAAGGGTCCGGAAATCATTTCGCTGAAGACGCCGGAAGAGCGCCGCCGCGCGCTCGCCGGCGCGACGCGCGCAATTCTCGCCGGCGATCCGGTCGCGATCCCGACCGAGACGGTCTACGGGCTTGCAGCCGACGCGGCCAACGACCGGGCGGTCGCGCGCATTTATGAAGCGAAGGGGCGCCCCGCCTTCAACCCGCTGATCGTGCATGTCGCGGACATTGATATGGCGAGAGAGTTCGGCGAATTTTCGCGCGTTGCGGAAACCCTCGCAGTGGCGTTCTGGCCGGGGCCGCTGACGCTGGTTCTCCCGAGAACATCCCGGTGCGGATTATCGCTCCTTGTGAGCGCAGGGTTGGAGACGATCGCCTTGCGCGCGCCGCGAAGCGCGTTCGCGCAAGAGCTGATCCGGTCGGCGGGAAGACCGCTCGCGGCGCCGAGCGCCAATGCGTCGGGCTCGATCAGCCCGACGAGCGCCGAACATGTGCGCGAGAGCCTTGGCGGGCGCATCGGCCTTATCATCGACGGGGGGCCTTGCGGCGTCGGCGTTGAATCGACAATCGTCAAAGTCGAGGGCGAGCGCGTGACATTGCTGCGGCCCGGCGGGATCGCGCGCGCTGAGATTGCGCGCGTCGCCGGGCGCGCGCTTGAGGCGCCGGCGCCGCACGCGATTGAAGCGCCCGGCATGATGCAAAGCCACTATGCGCCGCGAGCGCCTCTGCGGCTTGGCGCTGCGGAACAGCGGCAGGATGAGGCGTTTTTAGGGTTCGGTAAAATCGCAGGCCGCCCCGGCGCCGCACTCAATCTCAGCGCTGCGGGCGATCTTGTGGAAGCCGCCGCCAATCTCTTTTCGCATTTGCGCGCGCTTGACGCGCTATGCGCGGAAAAAGGTCTTGCCGGCATCGCGGCCGCGCCGGTCCCTGACGAGGGCCTCGGCGAGGCGATAAATGACCGCCTCGCCCGCGCGGCTTCGCCGCGCGACTAATAAGTTTTGGCGGCTGCGCCGCGCGACTAATAATTTTTTGGCCGCCGCGCCGCGCGACTAATCAACGCGGCTTTCTGAATCTCAGCGCGAATTGGTCCGTATGCCCCCGGATTGCGGGATCGAACACTGCGATGGTTCGCGGGTCTTCCGCATTGGCGAGGAAGTCGCTTTCAGCTTCGAGCTTGAAGCCGGCCGCTTCCGCCATCGCGACGACGATGGCGCGGTCGATGCGATGAAGATCGTTGCCGGCGGTTTCGGGCGCGCCGGCGGCCGCCGAATGGTCGATGACGACAAAGGCGCCGCCGGGTTTGGTGATGCGGTAAATCTCGGCGTAGGAGGCGGAAGGATCGCCGAGCGATGTTCCGTCATCGGGTTTATAATATAATTCGTGCGGGCCCTGCACCCAGGTGACGAGATCGGCGCTGGCGTCGCTTGCGTCGAACTTGTCGAAATTCGACAGCGACTGGCGGACATTGGCGAGCCGGTTACCGGCAAGGCGCGTCTTGATCTGTTCGCCGACGAAGGAAAGAAACCCTTGGGGGTTCTGCATGACGACCGCGCCGCCGGGTCCGGCCGCGTGGGACAAAAGCTCGGTGTACCAGCCGCCGCCCGCTTCGATTTCAAAGACAGTCATGCCGGGCGCGACTTCAAAAAACTCTAGCGCCGTCGCCGGCTTGCGGCGCTCGTCGTCCTTGCGGTCTTCCTCGGGGCGCGCGGGATCGGCGACAGCGGATGCGGCGACAGCCGCGTAATCGACATCGGCTCGCGGCGGCGCGGCTTCCGCTGGGGCCGGTTCAACCTCTTCAGCGGCGGGGGCAGGCGATGGAGCCTCGGTCTTTTTCGCGCAGGCCGCGAGAGTTGCGGCGGACGCCATGAGCGCGAGCATCAGCGTGCGGGTGGTGATTTTCATCATATTTCCCTGTTTTGTCGGTTCTCTTCCCGTGCCGCTTCTAGCCGAAACCCGGCAAAAGGCGAAGCGGGACGACGCGCCGTCTTGACGGCGGCGCATCAAGTTTAAAGATAGACGCGCCGCTTTACCCCTCAGGAAAATCATGGCCGCTCTCGAAAACGTGAAAAGCGATATCAGGGCGATTGTCGGCCCGAACGGCGTCCTTACGGGCGACGACGCTGAGCCGTTGTTGCACGAGCTGCGCGGTTGGTGGCCGGGCAAAGCCTCCCTCGTCGTTGCGCCGGCGAGCGCGGAGGAAGCCGCCAGCATCGTGCGGCTCTGCGCGCGCGAAAAAATCGCCATCACGCCGCAGGGCGGCAATACCGGCCTCGTCGGCGGACAGATGCCGCAGAACGGCGAGGTGCTGATCACGACGCGCCGGATGCGAAACATTCGTGACGCGTCGGCGACAGGGATGACCTTGACGGTCGACGCCGGCGTCACCCTCGCTGAGGCGCAGGAAGCTGCCGCGAAAATCGACCGCCTCTTTCCTCTCTCCATCGGATCTGAGGGCTCGTGTCAGATCGGCGGCGTCATCTCGACGAATGCCGGCGGCGTCAATGTGCTCCGCTACGGCAACATGCGCGATCTCGTGCTGGGGCTCGAAGTCGTGCTGCCGAGCGGCGAGATCTGGAACGGCCTTAAAAGCCTCCGCAAAGACAACACCGGTTACGATCTGAAGCACCTCTTTATCGGCGGCGAGGGAACGCTGGGGCTCGTCACCGGCGCGTCCTTGAAATTGTTCCCGCGCCCGCGCGAGCGGGTGACGGCGTTCGTCGCGCTCGCCTCGCCGGATGACGCGCTCTCGATGCTCTCGCGCGCGCAGATCGCGAGCGGCGGCAATGTGACGAGCTTTGAACTGATGTCGCGGTTTTCGATCGGGCTCGTGTTCAAGCATATCCCGGGCGCGCGCGACCCGCTTGAGAAAATCTATCCTTGGTATGCGTTGATCGAATTCTCGTCCGGGCGTGAAGGCGCTCTGCGCGATGAGGTTGAAGCGATCCTTGGCGCGGCGTTAGAAGCCGGCGTCATCGAGGACGCAGCGATCGCGCAGAGCGAAGCGCAGGCGGCCGCTTTCTGGCATTTGCGGCACATCATCTCGGTTGCGATGCGCCCCGAAGGCGCGCAGGCGAAATTCGACGTCTCCGTCCCCGTCGCGTCGGTGCCGGCGTTTTTGAAAGACGCGGGCGACGCGGTTGAGCGCATTCATCCCGGCGCGCGCGTCATCGCGTTCGGGCATCTTGGCGACGGCAACATCCATTATGATTTGCTGCAAGCCGAAGGCGGCGACCGCGCCGCGTTCGAGACCGCCGAAGACGAGATCGAACAGGCGGTCTACGACGCCATTGACCGGCATAAAGGGTCGATCTCGGCCGAACACGGCGTCGGCCTTGCGCGCCGCGACGACATCGCCCGCCGCAAGCAGCCGGCCGAAATCGCCATGATGCGGGCGATCAAGCGGGCGCTCGACCCGCAAGGGATCATGAATCCGGGGAAGATGATTTAAGGCGGCCGGCCTGCTAGGCTGCGCCGTCTCTTAGGGGAGGGGCGAATGGCGGGATATTTGAAAATTGCGGTGGGGGCGGCGATTTCGCTCGCGGCGATCGGCTGCGAAAAGCCGGCTCTCTCGCCCGTCGGCGAGCGCATCGACGGGCCTTATGTGCTCACGTCTGAAATTCTGAGCGCCTCGCCCGGCAAAGTCATCTGCTATCAAATCCTGAATGACGGATGCGATCTGCGCGTGCCGCCGCCGGTCGTGCGGCTCGGCTGGGACGAGAATTTCATCAGCGCTGCGGTCCGCAAAATCGGCGAGCCGGACGCCGTCGATTATTATTATATCGTCCGCGATTTTGACGGGCCCGGCGCCGATGTCGCGCGCGTCGTTCGCGGACCTTATGACGAAGCGGCGTTCATCGACGAGCGGCGCAAGCACGGCGTCCCCGGCGTTGCGCCAATCGGCTCCGCGCCCATTGGCGCAGAGCCAACCCCCGCCAATTGATTTTCAGGATGATTGGCGCCATTTCGCGATCATGCTGATTTTGATCTCTCCCGCCAAGAACATGAATTTCGATCCGGCGCCTTATGCGCCGGCGGCGACGAAGCCGGTCTTCTTGAAAGAAGCGCGCGAGATTGCGGGCGCCGCAAAAGAACTCTCGCCCGCGAAACTTAAAACACTGATGTCGATCTCAGATAAGCTCGCCGCCCTCAACGCCGAGCGCTTCGCGGCGTTCAGGGGCGACGGCAAATCGAACTCGCAAAAACCTGCAGCGCTCGCCTTCAACGGCGAAGTCTATCTGGGGCTCAGCGCCAAGACCATGACGAGGGAAGATTTCGCCTTTGCACAGGGCCATCTGCGCATTCTTTCAGGGCTCTACGGCCTCTTGCGCCCGCTCGACGCGATCGAGCCTTATCGCCTTGAAATGGGCTCCGGCCTTAAAAATCCGCGCGGGAAAAACCTCTATGAATTCTGGGGGACGCGATCGCAAAGGAAATCAACAAGACGCTGAAGGGCCGCAAAAACCCGGTGGTCGTCAATCTTGCCTCAAACGAATATTTCTCGGTCGTCGATCGCAAGGCGCTCGACGCCGAGATCATCACGCCGGCATTCAAGGACGAAAAAGACGGCAAGCTCCGCGCGCTGCAATTCTTCGCCAAACGCGCGCGCGGCTCGATGGCGCGCTGGATCATCGACAACCGCGTCGAGGACCCGGAGGCGGTCAAAGCCTCAACGGCCGACGGCTATAAATTCAGCCCGAAGCAATCGACGGCGAACGATTGGCTGTTCACGCGGCCGCAGCCGCCGCTGAAAAACGGCTGAGGCGCCGGACGTTTAGTCAAGGGGAATGCGCGTGCCGCATCCTTCGAGACGCATTCCTTCGGAATGCTCCTCAGGATGAGGTGGGAAGTTATTTGAAACAGGAGATTCCTCATCCTGAGGAGCGCGCTTCTTAGCGCGCGTCTCGAAGGATGGGCCGCGCGGACCGCAGAAGATTTCGCACCCGCGCTCTAAAACATCTCCCGCTGGCCGATCTCGCGGGCGAGCGCTTCTCCTTCGTTGCGGGCGTTGTTGACGGCCTTGGAGACTTGATGAAACGCCCAGAAGCCTTTGGGCTGGCCTGCGATCATTGAAAGCGCCGCCTCGGTTTCGCGCTCGTCGATATCGAGCCAGGCCGCGAAATTTTCGCGCGCGATGACGACGGGCTCGCGGTTGTGCAGCGGGGAAATATCGCCGCCGGCGGCGGCCGTGATAATCGCGGCCGTGTCGATCTCGCCGCCATCGGGATCGACCGCCGTTTCCCAGATGCCGGCGAAGGCGAAAACTCCGCCAGCGGAGGGTTTGATGAGATAAGGCTGGCGCGCGCCGGCTTCGGTGCGCCATTCATAAAAGCCGTCGGCGGGAACAAGGCAGCGGCGGCGCTTGAACGCGCCCCGGAAGGTCGGCTTTTCCGCGACCGTCTCGCCGCGGGCGTTGATCAGCGGTTTCGCGCCGACTTTTTCAAAATAGTCTTTTTTCGCCCATGAGGGGACAAAGCCCCAGCGCACCAGCGCGAATTCGCGCGCGCGCCGCTCGCCGATCCTTGCTATCGCGATCGGCTGCGTCGGCGCGATGTTGTAGCGCGCCGGAAAGTTCTGGAACAGCGCGACATCGAGATACTCGCTGACGATATGGGGCGGCGAGGTGAGGGTGAATCTTCCGCACATGATGAAAGCGACTATAAGACCGATCATGGGCGAACCACAAATCAAGGTCGGCGTCGGCGCTGTCGTCTTCAAGGGGCGCGACGTGCTGCTCATCAAGCGTGGAAAGCCGCCCTTCATGGGGCGCTGGTCGATCCCCGGCGGCGGCCTTCGTCATGGCGAGCGCCTTGAAGACGCGGCGCGGCGCGAGGTGATGGAGGAAACAGGGGTCTCTATCGCGATATGCGGGCTGATCGGCGCCTTTGAGGCCTTGCCGATGGGCGTCGACCCCGATTTCAGCCTTCATGTCGTGATGATCGATTACTGGGCGG
>JBBTJH010000266.1:0-3233 GCA_038059555.1 Pseudomonadota bacterium
GGCGTGAAGGCGCTCGAAGACGGCGCCTTCAAGGGATGGTCGCCGACATGGATGCTAGGGCGGCGCGTGCGCGGCAAGAAGCTCGGCATTATCGGGCTCGGCCGCGTCGGCGAAGCGATTGCGCGGCGCGCCAGAGCCTTTGGCCTTTCCATTCATTACAACAACCGAAAACCGATCAACCCGCATATCGAAGAAGAATTAGGCGCAACCTTCTGGCCGGATCTCGATCAGATGCTGGCGCGGATGGATATCGTTTCGGTGAACTGCCCCTCGACGCCGCAGACGTTTCATCTTCTCTCGCGGCAACGCCTCGCGTTGATGCAGCCGCATGCTTATGTCGTGAACATTTCTCGCGGTGAACTTATCGACGAGGAGGCGCTGGCGGAGGCGATCGCGAACGGCAAGCTCGCCGGCGCCGGGCTCGACGTTTTTGAAAATGAGCCGCGGCCCAATGCGCGGCTGATGTCGGCCCCTAATGTCGTCTTGCTGCCGCACATGGCGTCAGCGACGATTGAAAGCCGCATCGAAATGGGCGAGCGCGTCATCATCAACATCAAGATGTTCGCCGACGGCCATAAGCCGCCAGACCGGATCATTCTCGGCCTTGAGTGATCAGGAACGCCGGCGCGACAGAACACGGCGCGCGGCCGCGAGAACCGGCTTTTCGACAAGCCGTCCTTCATGCAACAGAACGCGGCTGTTGTTGTTCTCATAAGCGGAAATCGCCGCTTGCGCCTTTTCGATTTCTTCCGCCGTCGGCGTGTAAATGTCGTTGATCGGCCCGACCTGATCTGGATGGATGCAGCTTCGCCCGCTGAATCCCATCGCTTTCACGCGCCGCGTTTCGGCGATGAGCCCGTCAATATCGCGGACATTGAGATAGGGGACGTCAAGCGTCTGGCAGCCGGCGCTGGCGGCGCCGGCGATCAGCCCCGCCCGCGCGAAATAGAGCGCGTCCCAGCTCATGTCCGAACCGATCGCGGCTGAAAAATCGGCGCCGCCGAAGACGATCCCGCCTGCATCCGTGATGCTCTCCGAGAGAGCCTCGATATGGAGCAGCGCTTCGGGCGTTTCCATCAGCGCCCAGAGCGGCGGCGCCCTTTCGCCGAGCGCGAGGCGCAAGAGATCGAGGCTGTGCCGCGTCCTCACCTTCGGCACGAGGACGAAAGCGGGCGCTGCCGCGCTTTCGGCGAGCGCAACGACATCGCGGTAACCTTCGACCCCTTCAAGCGAATTGATCCGCACGCCGATCGAAGCTGTGCTCGAGGCGGCCGCGCCAAGATAGACGAGCGCCTCGCGGCGGGCGAGCGCCTTGTTGCCAAGCGAGACCGCGTCTTCAAGATCGATGCAGACAGCGTCCGCGCCGGAATTGACCGCTTTGTCGAAGCGCTCCGGTCGGTCGCCAGGCGCAAAAAGAAAAGATCGAAACATCACGGATTGCCTGCAGCTTTCACTTGGCTTCACGCCGCAGCACGAGGCTTCCAGCGCCGGCGTTCAGCGACAGCGCGCCGTCCGGCAAGCTCGCGGCCGTCAGCTCGCCCGTGAACCGTTGATGAAATTTCGCTTCAACTTCCATCCGTTGCTCGTCCATGCAGGCCATTTGCGTCATGGAAACTTCGGTCACCGTGACGACGCCGCGCTTGTAGGAATAATTTCCGCCATAGTTGTTGCAGCCGCTGACGCCGCCCACTCTGCCGTCACCTGAGAAGACGGCGGTGACGGGAACGCTCGCCGGGATCGCCGCGCCGTCGATCTCAGCGACCGACCAAGCGCCTTCAATCGACGGAGTGTCGCTGACAGCGCCGGCGCCCGGCTGAACGCAGGCGGTGAGCAGCAAAGTCGCCGACAGGGCGGCGGCGATCGCAAAAATAGTTTTCATGGCGCGCCTCCAGATTGCGCTCAAAGCTTGCGCGACTGCGGCGGGGACGGCAAGAGGGTGTTCTTATGGGAATTTACTCCGACCATATCGAACCAGCCCTCGTTTCTTTCGCCTGCTCGATGCCGGCGATTTCAAAAGAACGCGCGGCGATTGTCCCGGAAGCTTCTGGCGTCGTTCTCGAGGTTGGCTTCGGTTCAGGTCATAATTCCGGCTTTTATGACAAAAGCAAAATCACGCATCTCTTTGCGCTGGAGCCCTCGCCGGCGATGCGCCGCAAGGCGGCGAGGCGGATCGGCGCCCTCCCCTTCCCGCTCGACTGGATCGACTTGAGGGCGGAGGAAATTCCGCTCGACGCAAAGTCCGTCGATACAGTGCTCGTCACCTATACCTTGTGCACGATCCCCGATGTTGCGCGCGCTCTCGCCGGGATGAAGCGCGTTCTAAAACCCGGCGGCAAGCTCGTCTTCCTTGAGCACGGCGCAGCGCCCGATCCCGGCGCTCGCCAATTGCAGGACCGCCTCAATCCCATTTGGGGAAAGTTTGGCGGCGGCTGCAATCTTAACCGTGATCCGCTCGCCTTGATCCGCTCGGCGGGGTTCGATCTGGAGCGCGCGGAGAGCCATTACGCGAAGGGCGCGCCGAAATTCGCCGGATACATGTATCGGGGCGTTGCATTCGCGTAACTCTCCCCAAAGATCGCGAGAGAGTGACCCGGCCACACGCGATTTTAAGTTGATTTGAACCTTCCTTTCCTAAATTTAGAGGGATGGCGTCGCTTGGGGCGTCGCCAGGGTGTTGCGTAATGTTTCGGTAAGGATAGTCCGTGGGCGGGCAAGGCGTATTGGCTGGGTTGGCGGCGGGCGTTTTGACGCTCGGGATGGGCGCTTCGTTCGCAGATAGCGCACCCCTGCCAAATCCATTTTCAAAATTCTCAACTGCTGACGCTGTCGTTCTCGCTGTCACTTCTGAATTTGCGCCGGCTGGCGGTCGCATCCGCATTGCGATCTATGACGGCGAAGCGACCTTCCTTGAAACCGCGCAGTCAAAACGTGAAGCCGTGATCAATGACGAGGGTCTGGCGCTGCTGACGATTTCCGATCTTCGCCCCGGCGACTACGCCTTTGTCGCCTATTTTGACGAGAACGGCGACGGCAAGCTCAATCGCAGCTTCATCGGCAAGCCCAAAGAGCCGTATGTGTTTTCGAACAATGTGCGCCCGAAATTGCGCAAGCCGACCTTCGCCGAAACCAAGGTCGCGGTTGCGCCGGGCGAAGTCGTCGTGCTGAAGCTCAAGAATTAGATTTGGCGCGCCTTTGCGCGCGAAACCGGTTTCCACTTTCGCGCCCGGCGCGCT
>JBBTJH010000267.1:0-6617 GCA_038059555.1 Pseudomonadota bacterium
CCGCTTATCCTATTGGGACACTCGGCGTGCTAACGGGCTCTATGTCACAGGTTGATGCAAATGTAATGCAAAACGAAACCTATGTCTGTCCAATACCCAGAGCCAAGCGCCAGATCGGCGATGTCCCAACTGCCAAATCAACCTCAGATTGCACGCGATCGGAGTGAGTCAGCAATATTATCCGAATGAAAAATCGGAGGAATCGAGAGCGCCGACGACGACGTTGCGTATGACCAGCGCATCTCCCCCGCCCAAATCGATTGTCGTATCGACCCCATTATCGCTCGCCGCTGCGAGAATCTCCGTAAAGCTGTCAAATACCACACCAAATCCAATGAGGCGAATGACGTCATCGCTGCCCGCGCCAGAAGCGAAGTCACGCAGCGTATCGATGCCGTCGCCAACCGCAAATTCGATGATGTCATTGCCGGCTCCGCCGAAAATGATGTCGTTCGATGTTCCGCCGTTAATCACGTCGTCTCCGTTTTCGCCGGCGAGCCGGTCGAAACCTGCGCCGCCCGAAAGCGTATCATTCTCGTCGCCCCCATTTAGCGTGTCGTTGCCGGCATTCCCCGAGAGGCTATCTGCGCCAGCGCCGCCGAAAATATCGTCGCGCCCGGCATCTCCAGAAGCTGTGTCGTCTCCAGCTGCGGCGTCGATGCTGTCATCGCCAATTCCGCCATTCGCGACATCGCGGCCCGAACCAGCCATAATCAAATCGGCGCCATCATCGCCCAAGAGCGTATCGCTGCCGGCCTCCCCGAACAGAGTGTCGTCCTCAAGATCGCCCATCAAGAAATCGCCCGTCTCGCCGCCAAGCAGCAAGTCCGCGCCAGCGCCCGCGATCAGGTTGTCCTTTCCGATCCCGCCGGACAGCGTATCATTGGCGGCGCCGCCGAGGAGCTGGTCTGCGCCTTTGCCGCCGAACAGACTGTCGGAGCCTTCGCCGCCGTCGAGCGTGTCGTAACCGGTCCCGCCATCAACCGAGTCGTTATCCTCCAGACCCTGGACAGAATCGTTCCCGGCGCCTCCGATAACGGCATCATTTCCAATGCCGCCAATAATCACGTCGCTATTGGCGCCGCCGTCAATCGTATCGTCGCCATCTAAGCCAGAGAGAGTATCAGAACCGGTTCCTCCCGATATACTCTCGCCGATCAAGCCGCCGGAAATATTGTCAGCTAGCGCAGAGCCGATGACCGCTTCGATGGAGTTATAAACGTCGCCAGAGGCAAAAGCGCCGCCCGAGCCGCTTGCTGCGAGGAGATTGATAATAATTCCGCTCGGCGCCGCGCTGTAATCCGCAGTGTCAATGCCGGCGCCGCCCTCCAGCGTATCATTCCCAACGTCGCCGCGCAGGGTGTCATCCCCCACTCCGCCGTCCAGCAGGTCGTTGCCGTTGCTGCCGAATATCAAATCGTCGCCGGCGTCCCCGAAAAGCCGGTCCGGAGTTGGCAAGCCTGTCAACGTGTCGTTTCCGTCAAGACCGGGGAGAGCCGGATTGATCTGACCGTTGGTAGAAGTCGTACCGAAACTTGAAAGATCATCGGCGCCGATCGTCGGCCGTTTCAACACCGCGCCAATATCGCCAAAAATCGCAACTTCCGCAGCGGATAGATATCTCGCAAATCCAGCAGCGATTGAGGGATTAAGCACCGCGCCCCCGGCGATATTCGTATGAGCAATGCTTGCATCGAGCTGCAACGGGCCGAACAAGGGATCTGGTCCGTCAAATGTGAAGGAGCCAAACGACTCATTCACGTATTGATCGAATGTCGTTCTGTCTGTGCCGCCCTCGTCGATGAAAGTCAGGAGACCCAACCCGTGGGCGATTTCGTGAACCAGCACTGTCCATAAATCGAAGCCGCTTCCACCGGTTGAAACGCCGTCAATCAGCGGCCCGAAAGAAAATTCGGAGGAGTTAATCGACTCCAGACTCACCTCGATTGAGATATCCGGAACAGAACCGTTAAGATCGATGCCGGTCGCAAGCTCGTTGATTGTCGTCGGCTCAAAAAAATCCAGTCCGCCTGCGGAGAATGAAAAGAAATAATCCGTACCCGCCTGGGCGAGGGTGGTGTCGCCGAGCGAGGTGAAATCAACCTGGATCGCGATCGATGCGAGGGACGTGTCGATGTAACGGCCCCAATAGTCGGCCGCCGCTTGCGTCACCGCCGCGACCGTATTCGCGATCGACTGCGAAACACCGTTCAACGCGCCGATTGTCACAGTAAACATTTGACCGCCTTCGTTCGCCCTTCAGAAAATAACGTCATTTCCTTGATAGGTGTAAAATGAAAATTATGGCCGCAATTTGACAGGGCTCCTGCTTGATCCGGCATAAGCTGCGGCGCCAGCCCAAAAACTGTCGCCGTATTTGTCATCCGAACAGGAAATCCGAGGTGTCTAGATCCGCTACAATTATACCTTTGACGATAAGCATGTCGCCGCCTCCAAGGTTAATAGTGGTATCGACCCCATCGTCGGTCGCGGCGGCTATCACTGCTGCAAAATCGGTAAAGGCGCTCCCGAATCCGATTAACCGGATCGCGTCGCTGGTCGCGGCGCCAGCGGTAAAGTCCCGCAAAGTGTCGACGTCGTCGCCGGGATGAAATACAAAAATGTCGTCGCCCCCATTTCCAAAAAGTATGTCGTTGAGGTCCCCTCCCTCAATGACATCGTCGCCGTCATCGCCGAATAGGACATCGTAGCCGCCGTCTCCGAAAACGGAATCGGCGTCGCTGCCGCCCTGCAACACATCGTTGCCGGCGCCGCCATGCAGCGTGTCGAACCCGCTTCCGCCGGCAAGACTGTCTTTTCCCGTCTGCCCGTCGGCGAGATCATCGCCTGCGCCCGCATCGGCGTTGTCGTCGCCGGCCCCCCCGATTACAGTGTCGCGACCGGAGTGAGCGATGATGCTGTCGGCTTCATCGCCGCCGTCCAGCAAATCGCTGCCGGCGTCGCCGAAAATCGTATCGGACAATGCGCCGCCAAAGATTACGTCGCCCGTATCGCCCCCAGACAGAAAATCTGAGCTGTCGCCGCCGTCGATCGTATCCTTCCCAAGTCCGCCTGAAAGCGAATCCGCATCGGCGCCGCCTGTGAGAACGTCATTGCCATTGGACCCGTCGAGACTATCTGCGCCATCGCCGCCGTCGAGACTATCGGCGCCGGAGCCGGCATCGGCCCAATCGGAACCGGCGCCGCCAAAGACGGCGTCATTGCCGGCGCCTCCCCAAAGCACGTCGGCGCCATCATCACCCAACAGCCGGTCGGCCTGATCTCCACCCAGCAAGGTGTCGTCTCCCGCCGCGCCGATCAATGAGTCGGCGCCGGCGCCTCCGTTCAGCGAATTGGCAACCGAGTTGCCCGTAAGCGTGTCACGTCCGGAGCCCCCGATGGCGTTTTCAATTGTTACGCCGACGGCTATCGATAAGTTCAGATGAGCGGGACCATTGTCGGTTGTGGGGCCTGCGCTCGAAAATGCGCCTTCGCGCAGATCGATCTCGGCGTTTTCAGAATAACCCGACAAATCAAGAGTATCTTCGCCTCCTGCGTCCCAGATGGAGAACGTCGCGCCTTGCAACGCCGAGTTTATCTCAAAAAGCGACCGGCCCGCGTTCGAATTGAAGCCATAGATCGTGTCGCCCGTCCTGGTCGTCATATTGGCGCCGTAGAGACGTTGAACCGCAGCGATGTCATGATACTGCGGCCCCCAGGCAAATGACGGCAGATTTCCGCCAGAGTTTGTGGAGCCGAAATAACTCATCACGGTGAACATCCGCGCGTCTTGCCAATAAACCGCGTCTGCCTGATAGTCCGGAGAGCCGCCGTTATAATTGCCGGGATGGTTCAACCCGATCGCGTGGCCAATCTCATGAGCAAGCACATGCGGCCCAAAATCTCCGAACACAGGGGCGGCGTTTTCGGGTTGAGAAATATCCACCCATACATCCCCCTCGACTCTTGAAGATCCGGTCGCGCCCGGAGAGGGAAGGAATGCGAAAGCGGATGCAGGATCGGTTTCCGTCCGGTAATCTGCGAACAATATCGTCGCATTGTTAGAATAAGCCCCAGCGCCGCTCGTCCCTGTCCCAACCCGGACGAATGTAATATTCGCCACATCGCTCCAGAGCTGCAACGCAGCTTCAGCCGCAATAATCTGAGCAGTGTTAAATTGTTGAAATCCGCCGACCCCGTCGGGCATCGTCGACGGAGCGGTTGCGCGAAAGGCGTAGGTTATCGTCGCAGGCTGACCCAGCGATGGGGACCAGCTGTTTCCGGTCCTCGTCAACTGCGCCGCCGCCCCGTCCCAATCGAGTATCGGCTTCCCGTTGGCGGCGATGCCGCTTGTCGGCAATAAGGCCATTGATCGTTCCTCACCAGGAGAATTCGGCGGCGAAAGCGCGCCGGGGCGGCAGGGAACTATACCTCAAAACCTCTATTGGGCCAATTGCCGGCCAGCCCGCGGGGCGCGAAAGCGGAACCCGGTTTCTTGCGCAAACGCGCGCCGCTTCACGGGACATTGGGTAAAAATGAAATCGACGGCGACTGGAGATCGTGCGGTCTGTCTCGGGCCAAAGTGAACAAAATCCCTGAGAGCGGACTAATCCTTTGCGAGGCGCTATTCGCCGCCCTCAGTTGGGTCGTTCTCTTTCCTGAGCAATCGGCGGGTTTCTTGAAGCTCTGCATGCAGGGCGGAGAAAACCTCCAGGAAGGTTGGGTAATATTCGCGGCGGCTATCATCTGAATCGAGAATGTTATCCGCCAAAGTTTTCGCCTCATCGCTGTTTGCGACAACCATCACCCGCAGCGCGGCTAACCGGTTTTTCATTAACTCGATATGTTCCGCCTGACGGTTCCAAAGAGCTGCAGCGATTTTCACCGCATCTTCAAACGTCAGATCGGCCGGCGCTTCCTCGGCATATCGCTGTAACTCTTTCGAGAATAGCTCCGGGCGCCCGAAGTACTTTTCTCCGGCGGTGGAATTCGTCGCTTCGACGGAATTAAGCAGCTTTTCGACTTCGGGTCTCGTCACCTTCAACCCTACGCCGGGAAAGTCCTCCGAAAGGTACGGGAGCAACCGATGGCGAAGAGGATTTCTGTGGCCATCGACATAAAGCGGAACATGCTCATTAAAAGCCCGCAGGAAATGAATTGCCTCATGGGTAAGGCCGACATTTTCGACTTCCGGCTTGGCGAATGATTCATCGATCGCGATCCCTGCGGTCGCCGCAAAATCGTCGATCAGATCGCCATTGATAAACTCGGTCCGCGAAAATATGCGCGGCTTGATGGCGTCCGCGCCAAAAACACTCGCCCATTTATCGAGAAAAGCGGTTAGATCGAGGCCTTCCGACGGCTTATAGTTCTGCAGATCGAGTGGCTTCGAAAATCCGTCGCGCACCTTTTGGGTGTAGTCGCTGATAATCCTTTGATCTTGCCGTCGCAGGTAAACGACAATTTCGATTTTATCGAAGTGCGCCGACAACAAGCTTTTGAGCTGTTCCTTCTCAAGCGTGGTGTTCAGCCCGGAAAGGTGCTCATTGGAAAACACGACGGTTTCAATCGCCGGCGCAAGCGTTTCCAACTCCGAGTTCAACGCCTCAGCAATTTCAGCGCGCCGGGCTTCGCGGAGCTGGCGATCTTGCAAGCCGTATAGGCGAATGAGACCTGTCGTTTCCCGATGGCTTAGCGAATAGATGGCGAGGCCGTGATGATTTGGGCTGCCGAGCGACTTCGGAATATAGACCCCTTGATTGAGGAGCCGCTCCGCATTCGTGTCGAGAAACGCCTGGATTGAGGTCGAACCCGTCTTGAATGTTCCGATGTGAACTACCGCCCGCCTCGTCATTGCCACCCAGTGCCCCAGCCTTTTCCGGCTCCCCAAGCTTTAAGAGCGAAAACTCCGGTCGTTTGCAAGCCGCTCGCCCTTAGCCCGAAAAATAACTCGCGCCCCGGCCTAGATTGCGCGCCAAGGAAATCTCGAACAGATCGCCCGCCGATGGATGCCTTTTCAAGGTCGCCTCCGGCAATCCGATGCGAGCCGATGTTACAAAGGCCCGCTCGCCGACGAGAGCAACACTTGTCGGGCGCGGCGTCGGCAGGGGTATTTCCTCAATCAGCAAACCTTCGGGTGAAAACCGGCGGACGGCGTAACCGTCCCAAAACGCGATCCAGATGTTCCCCTCAAGATCAATATCCATGCCGTCAGGATAACCATCTTTAGCGCCGAATTGCAGGAACGCGCGCTTTTCTACAAAACCATTTTCAGTCGCGCGCGCAACAAACACCGTCTGGCGCGCGCTGTCGGTGAAATAGACGCGCTGACGCGTTTGATCGAATGCCGGCCCGTTGGCGACATGAAAGCCCTCATCCAATTTCACCGGCTTTCCGTCGGGAGGGAGCCGCCACCACGAACCGCCGAATGGATCCTTCTCCTTCTCGTCCATCGTGCCGGCCCAGAAGCCGCCGAAGGGATCCGCTTTACAATCGTTGAATCGGTTGTCTGGCCTGTCGCTCTCCGGCGCGGCCACCGGCGTCAACCGAACTTCGCCTTCGTGGAGAGCAAGATAAGCAAAGCCGCCCTTGCTGGCGCAGACATAACCTCCCTTAGC
>JBBTJH010000268.1:0-3196 GCA_038059555.1 Pseudomonadota bacterium
GAGCGGGCGCAGGACGGTCGCGCATGCGGCGACCGATGAAGGCGTTCGCCGCGCGGTGCTGGCCGGCGTCTCGACGATCGAACATGGCGACGGCGCGTCGGCGGACACGCTGCGGCTGATGGCGAAAAAGGGCGTCGCGCTCTGCCCGACGCTCGCGGCGGTCGAGGCGACATCGCGTTACGCCGGATGGAACGGGGAAGCCGCGTCCGCACCGGCGCGCGTCAAGGCGAAACGCGACCAGATCGCGCGCATGAAGAAATCGGGCGTCATCATCTGCAACGGATCCGACGTCGGCGTTTTTGATCATGGCGAAGACGCATGGGAGATTGAACTGCTGGTCGACTACGGGCTTGCGCCAGTCGAAGCGCTGAAATCGGCAACGTCCGTCAATGCGAAAATCATCGACATGAGCGATAAGATCGGCCGCATCGCGCCCGGCATGATCGCCGATCTCGCCGCGTTCGAGGGCGATCCGTCGAAAGATATCTCCGCGCTCCGCCGCACTCGCTTCGTCATGCAGGCGGGCGAAATCAAAAGGCGGGAGTAGATCAACTCACGCCCTGCCGAGAACCGCCATAAAGAACCCGTCAGAGCCAACGCGCAATGGCGTCAGCCGCAACGCGCCTTCGCTCGTTTCACTCTTTTGAAGCGCCGCCAGCCCTTCGTCGGTCATGGCGCCCGTTTTGGCGATTTCATCCAGCACGCGCCATTGCTTGAAACCCGGCTCAGCCGTCATGAACGCCGCGAGCCGGTCTTCGTTTTCCTCCATCAGGAAAGAACACGTCACATAGACGATGCGCCCGTTCGGTTTTGCAAATCGCGCGGCGTCTTTGAGGACGCTCGCTTGTTCCGTTAGGCGGCGCTGCAATTGATCCGGCGTCAGGCGCCATTTCGTATCCGGGTGTCGCCGCCAGGTGCCAGAGCCCGTGCAGGGCGCATCGACAAAGACGACATCCATCTTGCCGGCGAGCGCCTCTAACGCTGCTTTGTCCGTCACCGGATTGACGATCTGTAGATTGCGGACGCCGGCGCGGCGCGCGCGCTCGTAAAGCGGCTGCAACCGGCGTGCGTCATTATCATAGGCGTAAAGCTGGCCTTTATTTTCCATCAACGCGGCGAGCGCCAAAGTCTTGCCGCCGCCCCCGGCGCAAAGGTCCAGAACCTGCGCTCCTTTGACATCGCCCGCCGCGAGCGCGGCGATCTGGCTTCCCAAATCCTGCACCTCGACCCAGCCTTTGTTGAAGGCCGGAATAATGGTGACGGCGGGCGTGCGGTCTGTCGCATCGGGCGCTGCAATGCGCGCGGCGGTTTTGACGAAGGGGTGGCGCACAGCGTTCACCGCTTCAAGCGCGTCCAGCGCCTTTTCCGCCGACGCTTGCAGCGTGTTGAGGCGAAGATCGACATCGGCGCGCGCGGAAAACGCCTGCATTTCTTCGGCGGCGCTCTCCCCGAATGCTCTTTCTACGGAGGGTTGAAGCCAGTCCGGAAAATCAGCCAGAACCGATAGCGCGTCTTTCACCCCGGCTTTCGCTGGAAGGGAGAGCGCTTCCAATTCGGCGGGCGAGAGCGCGCCCGGCCCGTGCGGCTCGTCGGCCGCGAGCGCTGCAATCTCGTCGGCGCTTTTGCCCCACATGGTGCGCAGCGCCGCGAGCGTCGCCGCGCGAGGGGCGTCATCGCCGATCAAGGCGGAGAGCGACCGTCGCTTTCGCAAAACGTCAAGGCAGAGCCCTGAAATCCACGCACGATCCTTCGCGCCGGCGTAGCGCGCATTCCTCGCCCAGTCGGCGATCGCGGTCTTCAGCGGCACGCGCCGCCGCTCGAAATCTTCCAGAATGGCGATGGCGGCGGCGACCCGCCCGGATGGACGCATTATCAAATCCAGCTAAGATGATGAGCGCCGGTTCCATACAGGCAACGGCGCCCTGCGGCAATGGTGCGCACGCCCGCTAATCCAGGCCCTTGAACAAAAAGCAACACGACTTTACTGATCCGCCTTCCAGCATGGAGTGCCTGTCATTGTCGATAGATCAGCTGATTCACGAGGCGATCGCCCTCGTCGGGGAGTCCGAAATAACGCGCGCGCGCGCCGCCGCCGAGCGCGCACTCGCGCAGGCGCCGCACAACGCAGCCGCTCTCAACACAATGGGGCTCGTCGAGACTGCCGATGCGAGGCACGGTGAAGCGGCGATTTATTACGAACAGGCTGCAGCGGCAAATCCGCGCGATGCGGCCTACGTGATCAATCTTGGATATTCACGGGTCCTCACCGGAGAATTTGAAAGCGCGCGTCAAGAGTTCGACCGCGCCCTTTCTATTGATCCGGCGAACGCGTCCGCCTACCAGAATATCGTATGGATCACCAAGGTTGCGCCGGGGGATCCGTTGATCGACCGCATTCACGCCCTCGCTTCGCGATCAACGCCGGGGAGCGAAGACTATATCAAGCTCCATTATTCGCTGGGAAAATGCCTCGATGACGCGGGCGAATACGATGATGCGTTTGATGCTTATCGCCGGGCGAACGAATGCCAACCTTCTCAGTACAACGCGCGCCAGCATGAAGATTTTTTTCACGATGTCGAAACTTACTGGACAGCGGAGCGCTTAAGGCAATTGCGCCCCTTCGGATCGACTAGCCGCAAGCCCGTCTTTATCGTCGGCATGCCCCGGTCCGGCTCAACTCTGATTGAGGAACAGTTGAGCAAAGATCCCCGCATCGCCGGTCTTGGCGAGGTGCCAGACATCATCCGGATGTCCAGCGTCATGCAGCGTCACCACCCGCGAAAGGCGATGTTTCCGAAGTGGTGCGAACGCGTCAAGAATGAGGCATACGGAGGGCTCGCAAAGCTATATCTCGAAAAATATGAGTCGCGATTTCCGGACGCCGAACGGCTTATCAATAAAAGCCTGCTCAATTTCGCATACGCCGGCATGCTCGCCGCTATGTTTCCGGAAGGCGCAATTATCGAAACGCGCCGGAATGCGATCGACACTTGCCTGTCCTGTTATTTCAAAGACCTCAAAGTCGCTCACCAATATTCAATACGCCTCGATAGCCTTGGGAAATTTTACCGCCTTTACGATCAAAACGTTCAGCATTGGCGAGAAACGCTGCCTAACTTCATCAGCGTAAATTATGAATCCTTCATTCAAGATGCCGCAGCAGGAACAGCCGCGCTCAAATCGGCGATGGGTC
>JBBTJH010000269.1:0-3341 GCA_038059555.1 Pseudomonadota bacterium
ACGCGCGTCCGCAGTGGTCCAGGCGCTCGACTGCCGCACGATCTACGAAGTTCCGATCGCCTATCACAATGAGCGCTTTGACGACGAAGTCCTCGCAGCGTTCGGCATCATCGACCCGCCACCGCTCGATTTGTCGCGATGGGCGGAAGTCGTGCAGCGCATCACCAAGCCGGACGGGGAAACGCGCATCGCGGTCGTCGGGAAATATACGGTTCTCAAAGACGCCTACAAATCGCTCATCGAAGCGATCATCCATGGCGGCATCGCGAATAACGTCCACGTCGAAATAAAGTGGATCGACGCCGGCGTCTTTGAAGAAGAGGAGACCGCCATCTCCGAACTCGAAGACGTGCACGGAATTCTCGTCCCCGGCGGGTTTGGCGAGCGCGGCTCTGAAGGCAAGATCAAGGCGGCAAGGTTCGCGCGCGAACGCGGCATTCCCTATTTCGGCATCTGCTTTGGCATGCAGATGGCGGTCATCGAAGCGGCGCGGTCGCTGCTCGGCGAGCCGGACGCGACGTCTTCGGAATTCGGTCCGGGCGGCAAGGCGATCGTCGGCCTGATGACGGAATGGCTGAAGGGGAATGAAACCGAGCGCCGGTCGACAAAGGATGATCTCGGCGGGACCATGCGGCTTGGCGCGTATCCGGCGCGCCTGCAGCCCGCAAGCCGCGTCGCCGAGGTTTATGGCGCTACCGAAATTTCCGAGCGCCATCGCCATCGCTATGAAGTCGATATGTCGTGGGCGAAGCGTTTAGCCGACGTCGGCGTCACTTTTTCCGGGACCTCGCCGGACGGGACTTTGCCGGAAATCATGGAAATCGCCGACCACCCCTGGTTCATCGGCGTTCAGTATCACCCGGAGCTGAAATCGAGGCCGTTCGAACCGCACCCGCTCTTTGCGTCCTTTATCAAGGCGAGCGTCGTCCGCTCGCGCCTTGTTTGATGTCGCGCCGCCGTCGTTCAGCAACGCTTCGGCGCAACCGCCATTGCCCCCGCCGCCGCAGCAGCTTTACTTCAGCTCATGCGCTCGAGCCCCGATCCGGGCGTTAGAAAAACAGCCAAAGGGAAAGAAGTCATGATGACCCGAACTTTAGCCCAACCAACGCTCGATACCGTTACACGGCTTGCGCTCGCTGGCGCCGCCGCCTGCGGCCTTGCGTTTACAACTCCTGCGGCGGCGCATGATCGCGGCGACCGGGATGTTGTCATCAATATCGGCAAGAACGGCGATCTCCTGAAACAGCTGATCGATCTCGATCAGCAGGGCATTGACGACATGCGCGCCGAGATCGCCGACGCGAGAGCGGACGTCGCCGACGCGATCAGGGACATCGAAGAGGCGCGTCAGGACGTCAGCGGCGTTCCGGGCGGACGGTTGATCCTTAGAATCGCCTTCGCCTCGGCGCGCGCCGGTGCGTCGACTGCAATCGACGAGGCGCTGCGTGATGCGCGTCAGGAAATTGATAAAGCAGAGCGCGATCTCGTCGTCGCGGACGTCAGCCATGAAGAGCGGGTCGAGACCCAGGGCGCGATCGACGTGCTGCGCACGGAACTCGACGCGCTGGAGGATTCGTTGAACGATCTTCTGACAGCGATGCGCGCCTGACATTTATTTTAACGTAATCTGAAACAACGCGGCGGGATTTTCCCGCCGCGTGCTGCTTCAATTGCGCGTGAGTTGCGCCGGGTGCGCAGGGCTTCGCCACAAATCAGCCAAAAAGCCGCGGGAATTGTTTCTTCTCCTGAAGTTCTGTTCTCCGGGGTTGGGCGGCGAGGCCGGCTTGAAGTCGGCGGAAAGGTGCTGCGACCATGGCTCAAACTCTTACTCAGGCGCCCTTATTTTTCTACTCGCAACCGTCAAAGCCGAGAGCGCTCAGCAATCGCTGGGTTCGAGTGATCGATAGCGTGCGAAAGTTTGCGCAAGGCGGCGGAACGCCGATACTTGCATTTAACGGCGCGACCAATCTGACCGCCGATGCAGCCGGCTCTCCCGTGATCGCGGATTTTACGACGCTCGACGGATTTACGCAGGCGGTCCTTGAAGGGCGCCTGACCGGGCCGGCGCAGTTGATCGCGGGGGCGTTCCTCTTTCTCGCCGCGGGACGATGCACGGCGCGGCTAGTCGGATTGGCCGCCGGCTTCACGCTCATTTATCTCTATACGCAGGGCCATACCCTCGCGGAGGGCGTCACGCTGACAAAAGATTTGGCGTCGCGGCTCATTGCGGCTTTCAACGCGTTCCAGAGCGCCGGCGTTGCAACCGGATCCTAGAATAGAGCCGCTCGCCGACCTGAATTAAAATTTGTCGCGCAGTTTCGCGGCGAAGAGACCTAGCCAACCGATCATCGCTATCGCTCCGCCGATCGGGGCAAGGACGATGATGGGCGGACGAAGTCCGGTGAAAATAATGAAATACAGCATGGCGCAGGAGAGAAAGGTTCCGCCGGCGATCAAGGCGGCGCTGACCCGTGCGCGTGTCGCAAAGGCTACGATCATCAAGACCAGCCCTTGCATCGCCTGCCACGCGCCGGCGGTTTGCGCGAGATCGAGCGCGTGCGCGTCAAGCGCATCGCGCAGCGGGTGGAGCGTGAGGAAAAAGATCGCCGTCCCGACAAGCCCGTGAAAAACGCCGGCAATCCACGCAAATCGCATAAAACCCCCGTGCCTTCCGCGAGGGTATCGCGCTTTTTCCTGTGCGCCAACTGCGTGCGGCGATTGATATGACGCCGACGGGCGCCCGATACTCTCGCCTCGAGAGAAGGCGAGGCGGCGATGAAGAAAATTCTGATCTGGTTGGGCGGCGTCGCCCTCGGCCTCGCGGCGCTTGGCGCACTCGCCCTGAGGGTTCCCTCGGTTGAGGACCGGCTGTTCGACGGCGCGCTCGAAAAAGGTTTTTCGCCGCGCGCGGCCGCCTTATGGGAAGGCGACGGGCTCAACGTTTTCTTCTGCGGCACCGGTTCGCCCTTGCCGTCAAAAAAGCGCGCGCAGACTTGCACGGCCGTTTTCGCCGGCGGACGATTTTTTCTGGTCGATAGCGGCACAGGCAGCTGGGAGAATGTTCAGGCCGCCGGCATCCCGGCTGATCGCCTCGACGGCATTTTCCTCACTCATTTTCACTCCGACCATATCGGCGACATCGGCGAGGCCGATCTTGGATCGTGGGTGACTGGCCGCCCGGCGCCGCTGATGATTTATGGACCCAGCGGCGTTGACCGCGTCGTCAACGGACTGAACGAGGAATTCGCCCTCGATCATGTTTACCGCACCGCCCACCATGGGAAAGCGATCGCCGAACCGCGCAGCGCCGGCCTAGCTTTCACGCAATTCGGCGGGGATGC
>JBBTJH010000270.1:0-3856 GCA_038059555.1 Pseudomonadota bacterium
TGCTGATAGAAACCGGCAAGGTTCCGGACGGCGCCTTGCAGTTCATCGCCGGGTCGACGGGCGATCTCTTCGATCATCTCACCGGCCAGGATGTCGTCTCCTTCACCGGATCGGCGCAAACGGCCGCGAAGCTCAAAAGCCACCCCGTCATTATCCGCGAAAGCGTCCGCTTCGTTTCAGAGCAAGACAGTCTCAACGCCTCGATGCTGGGGCCTGACGCCGGCGCCGAGAGCCCCGAATTCTCGCTGTTCGTCAAAGAAGTCGTGCGCGAAATGACGGTCAAAGCCGGGCAAAAATGCACCGCGATCCGCCGCGCGCTGGTTCCCGCAGCGCTCATGGATGCGGCGCAGAAAGCGATTTCCGAGGGGCTCGCGAAAACCACGGTCGGCGATCCTGCGCGCGAAGAAGTACGCATGGGCGCGCTCGTCTCGCTGTCGCAGCGCGAGGACGTGCGAGCGAAAGTTGCGGCGCTGAAATCAGAATCGAAGGTTGTCTATGGCGAAACTGCGGCAATCGACGTGATCGGCGCTTCTGCGGTCACCGGCGCCTTCGCCTCGCCGATGCTGCTCCGCTGCGACGATCCGTGGACGGCAAAAGCCGTGCACGAAGTCGAAGCGTTCGGACCGGTTGCGACCTTGATGCCGTATAAATCGCTCGATGATGCGATTGAGCTTCTCCGCAAGGGCGGCGGCTCGCTCGTCATGTCGCTTTTCACCCATGATTGCGAAATCGCTCGCGACGTCGTCATCGGCGCAGGCTCTTTCCATGGCCGCGTCTGCGTCATCAATCGCGCATCGGCCAAGGAATCGACTGGACACGGATCGCCTTTGCCGGTTCTCGTCCATGGGGGACCGGGGCGCGCAGGCGGCGGCGAAGAACTCGGCGGCATGCGCGGCGTTCGCCATTACATGCAGCGAACCGCCGTTCAAGGATCGCCCGAAATCTTGCGCGCCGTCACCGGCGCATGGATCGACGGCGCCGGCATTGACGCGGCGCCGCCGCATCCATTCCGTCTTCGCTTTGGCGAGTTGGAGATCGGCAAAACAATCGAAACCAAATCGCGCACGATCAGCCTTGAGGACATCGAGCATTTCGCGCATTTCACCGGCGACACGTTCTACGCGCATATGGATGAGGCGGCCGCAAAGGCGAACCCGTTCTTCCCGGGCCGCGTCGCGCACGGCTATCTCATACTTTCTTTTGCCGCCGGCTTGTTCGTTGACCCGGCGCCCGGCCCTGTGCTCGCCAATTACGGGCTCGATGACTTGCGCTTCCTGACGCCGGTGTCGCCGGGTGACGCGATCAAAGTACGCCTCACCGCCAAATCGAAGAAACGGCGTAATGACGAGTATGGCGAGGTGAAATGGGATGTGCTCGTCACCAATCAAAAAGGCGAAGCCGTCGCGAGTTACGATTTGCTGACGATGAATGCGCTGTGAGGGGAGCAACCTTTTTCCTTCTTCGTCACTCCGGGGCGATGCGAAGCATCGAACCCGGAGTCCATTCCTTCCCCGAAGTGTGGATTCCGGGTTCGCAGCCTTCGGCCGCGCCCCGGAATGACGGGCGGTTATAATGGCCAGGCGCCAAGCCGAGGACTACGAAGAAAAGCGCGACGCGATTGTCGATGCGGCGGCGCGGCTCTTTGCGGCGAAGGGGTTTTCCGGCGCGTCGCTCGCCGATCTCGCGGACGCGTGCGACATGTCGAAGTCGCTGTTCTATCATTATTACGCCTCGAAAGAGGCGATCCTCTATGCGGTCATGGAGGAGCATATGGACGATCTGTTGACCGCCCTCGATGTCGAGGCGAGCGAGAATCCGGTTTATGACCTGCGCGTTTTCGCCCGGCGTTTGCTGGCGCTTTACGCTGGCGCGGCCGACCGGCAGAAAGTCCTCCTCTATGAGCTTAAAAACCTGCCGAAGGCCGAGCGGGCCGACATTGTCGCCAAACAACGCCGCCTCATCGCGCATGTCGAAAACATCATCCGGAGCGCGCGGGGACGGCAGGAAAAAGGGTTTCTGCGGGCTGAGGCGATGCTGTTTTTCGGCATGCTGAACTGGACGCATACCTGGCTGAAGACGGGCGGCGCCGTCACCCGAAACGAGGTTGCCGATATGGCGGCGCGAATGACGCTTTCGAAAATCTGACGGCTGCGGGAGGTCGTGGACAATCGGGCCCGTCTGCGCGACAAACTTCCATCGCAAACCACCGGGGCGAGATGGGCATGTCCAGACGAATTGCTGATCCAACATTCATTCCGTCGCCGCGCTTCGCGCAGCTCCTCAGGCTGAGGCCGTCATCTGTCGGTTCTCTCTTTCTGAGGTATCCCGGCGAAAGCCGGCGCGCCACCAAGGGCGCAGCGCTTTTCTCACTCTCGCTTCTCCTCGCCGCCTGCGGCGCGCCGACAGCGCCGGCAGTGGACGACGCCGTCATGCGGGCGCTCGGCTCTCCCCCGGCAGTGGCGGGCATCGACGCCGCCGCGATCATCGCCGCAGACGACAATCCGGGCGAATGGCTGAGCCACGGCCGCACCTATTCCGAGCAGCGGTTTTCGCCGCTCGATCAGGTGAGCTCTGCAAATGTTGGAGAGCTCGGGCTTGCCTGGGCCTTCGATCTTGGCGTCTCACGCGGCATCGAGGTGACGCCGATCGTCCATAACGGCGTTATGTATGTGACCGGCAGCTGGAACATCGTCACCGCGCTCGACGCGAAGACCGGCGCGACACTCTGGTCGTTCGACCCGGAAGTTGACCGCAGCCGCGCGTCTGTCATGTGCTGCGACATCGTCAATCGGGGCGTCGCGATCTGGGGCGGCAGGATATTCACCGGAACGATCGACGGGCGCCTTATCGCTCTCGACGCGAAAACCGGCGCCAAAGTCTGGGACGTCAATACGATCGATAAAACCGAGCCCTATTCGATCACCGGCGCGCCGCGCGTCGTAAAGGGCAAAGTGCTGATCGGCAATGGCGGCGCGGAATATGGCGTACGCGGATATATTTCCGCTTATGACGCCGACAGCGGGAAAATGCTCTGGCGCTTTTACACTGTGCCCGGCGATCCGGCTGACGGCTTTGAAAACGCGGCGATGGAGACGGCCGCGAAAACATGGAACGGCGAGTGGTGGAAACTCGGCGGCGGCGGCACCGTCTGGGATTCGATGGCGTATGATCCAGACCTCGATCTTCTTTATATCGGAGTCGGCAACGGCTCGCCGTGGAACCAGCGCCTCCGCAGCCCCGGCGGCGGCGACAATCTGTTCTTGTCCTCTATCGTCGCGCTAAAGCCGGACACGGGCGAGTATGTCTGGCATTATCAGACGACGCCGGGCGAGACATGGGATTACACGGCGACCCAGCACATCATCCTCGCCGACATCGAGATCGGCGGCGCGGCGCGCAAGGTGTTGATGCAGGCGCCGAAGAACGGCTTTTTCTACGTACTCGACCGCGCCACCGGCGAGCTTTTGTCGGCGAAGAATTTTGTCCCGCTCACATGGGCGACGGGCGTCGATAGCGCGACGGGCCGGCCGATTGAGAACCCGGCCGCGCGCTGGCCGGGCTCTGCGCCGTCATTCCAGCTACCCGGACCTCTTGGCGCGCACAACTGGCACCCGATGTCGTTCAGCCCACGGACGGGTCTTGTCTATATCCCCGCGCAGGAAATTCCGTTCGTCTTTGCCGATGATGCGAACTTCACCGAGAAGAATTCCGGATGGAACACAGGGGCCGCATTCATCGCCGGCGCCTTTCCGTCAGAAGAGGCGATGAAGATCGCCCTTCGCGCCATGATGAAAGGGCGCCTTCTCGCCTGGGATCCCGTAAAACAGGAAGCGCGCTGGTCGGTCGAACATTTCGG
>JBBTJH010000271.1:0-4254 GCA_038059555.1 Pseudomonadota bacterium
GGGGAGCGGTAGAAGTGGAGAGCCCCGCTCCCCCGCCCCTATGCGGGGGAGCTGTCACGCGAAGCGTGACTGAGGGGGCGCGCTGGTGCGGCTAAGCGATGCCCGCCCCTAAATATCCAACTCGTCCCTTACGAAACTCGCATTCTCCTGAATGAACTGGAACCTTGCTTCGGGGCGTTTGCCCATCAGCCGGTCGACGAGGTCCACGGCGGTTTCCTGTTTGTCGTCGGCGATGATGACGCGTGCGAGGGAGCGCGAGCGCGGGTCCATTGTTGTTTCCTTCAATTGCGCCGGCATCATTTCGCCGAGGCCCTTGAAGCGTCCCGTTTCGACTTTCTGGTTTGACTTGAAGTCGGTTTTCAAAATGCGCTCTCTGGCGGCGTCATCCATCGCGTAGACGGTTTTGCCGCCTGCCGTGAGGCGATAGAGCGGCGGCTGCGCCATATAAAGGCGCCCGGCGTCGATCAGCTCTTTCATTTCCTGATAGAAAAACGTGATCAACAGCGACGCGATATGCGCGCCGTCGACGTCGGCGTCGGTCATGATGATGATTTTTTCGTAGCGCAAATCGTCGAGATCGAATTTCGCGCCGAGGCCGACGCCAAGCGCTTGCGCTATGTTCTGGATTTCTTCATTCGCCATGATCTTGTCGCGCGTCGCGGAGGCGACGTTCAAGACCTTGCCGCGCATCGGATAGATCGCCTGCGTCGCGCGGTTCCGCGCCTGTTTGGCGCTGCCGCCGGCTGAATCTCCCTCGACGAGGAAAATTTCCGTTCCCTCGCGATCCTTCTGCGAGCAGTCGGCGAGCTTGCCGGGAAGGCGCAGCTTGCGCGTCGCGGCAGCTCTTGAGACTTCTTTTTCCTTGCGGCGGCGCTGGCGCTCATCCGCGCGGTCGATGACCCATTGGAGGAGGTCGTTCGCCTGTTTCGGGTGGCTCGCGAGCCAGTGATCGAAGGCGGGGCGGACGGTATTTTCAACGATGCGCTGGGCTTCAGCCGTCGCGAGTTTGTCTTTCGTCTGCCCCTGGAATTCCGGATTTCGGACGAACACGGACAATAAAGCGCCCGCCGTCGTCATCACGTCTTCGGGCGTCACGTTGCCGGCTTTTTTGTTGCCGGCGAGATCGGCGAAAGCTTTCAACCCCTTGGCGAGTGCGGCGCGAAGTCCTGCTTCATGCGTGCCGCCTTCGGCTGTCGGGATGGTGTTGCAATAGGAATGAACAAAGCCGTCCTCGTCGCCGAACCCGGCCGCGCCCCAGCACACGGCCCATTCGACATTGCCGTGGCCGCCATCGTCTTTACGCTCGACGCGGCCTGAAAACATCTCGTCGGTGACGGTCGGCTTGCCGTTGATCAGAGAGGCCAAATAATCGGTGAGGCCCGCCTCGAAATGAAAGACGGCTTCGGCCGGCGTATCGTCGGTGATCCGCGACGCCGCGCAGCGCCAGCGGATTTCAACGCCGCCGAAAAGATACGCCTTCGAGCGCGCCATGCGGTAAAGCCTTGCAGGCTTGAAGGCCGCTTTCGCGCCGAAAATTTCGGGGTCGGGGTGGAATTTGACAGTAGTGCCGCGCTTGTTGTGCGCCGCGCCAGCGTCTAGGAGTTTGGTTGTCGGATGGCCTTTCGAGTAGCTCTGGCGCCAGGCCTGCCGATTGCGGAACACCTCGACCGTCAAATCGTCTGAAAGTGCGTTGACGACCGAGACGCCGACGCCGTGCAGGCCGCCCGATGTCGAATAGGCTTTGCCGTCGAATTTTCCGCCAGAGTGCAACGTCGTCATGATGACTTCGAGCGCGGATTTGTTTTTGAACTTCGGATGCGGATCGACGGGCACGCCGCGGCCGTTGTCGGTGACGGAGAGATAGCCGTCGTCGTCAAGCTCGACCTCGATGCGGCTCGCATGTCCCGCGACCGCTTCGTCCATGGCGTTGTCGAGCACCTCGGCGAAGAGATGATGCAGCGCCTTTTCGTCGGTGCCGCCGATATACATGCCGGGGCGCTTGCGGACGGGCTCAAGCCCTTCCAGCACCTCGATGTCTTTGGCGGTGTAATCCCCGCTCGAGGCAAAGAGATCGGGTTCTGGTAACTTCTTCGTTGGTCTGCTTGTCATTCTCGCCGTTGAACTCCACGATTGGCGCATCCCATAGGCCGAATCCGAGGGCCGCGCCAAGCATTGGGGAAAACCGCAGGGGAGCGCGCAAAAATGCCGTTTCTGGTTGATGAGGAACTCTGCCGGCGGGTGCTGGCGTCGGCGAAAGGCGCGAGCGGCGCGCAAGCAGGGCTCGCCGCCCGCGATCTCGCGGAGGAGATTTTCGGCAGGGAAGATCGCTTCGTCACCGCCCTTGCCGATTCGCCGGTTCCCTTCAGCATCGAGCGGCGGCAGGCGGGCGCGAAGAATTTTGTGGTCCGTTCGGGCCTCATTTATCTCCACGTCAAATCCCGTCCGAACGTCGCGGTGATCGCCCCGCCGCATTTTGTGACCGATCATGCGTCCGTGCCGGCGTTCTTGCGCGGCATTGTTCCTCAATCCGGCGCGCATTCGGCGGCGGCGGTGCTGCACGATTGGCTATATGCGGTCGCCGAGCCGCCGAAACAGCAGACGCGCTTTCGCAAGGAACGCTTTCGCGCCGACCGCATTTTTCTGGAAGCGATGCGCACGAGCGGCGTCGGCGCGTCGCGGCGCAGCCTGCTCTATCGGGGCGTGCGCCTCTTTGGCGTGATGGGATTTGGCGCGGCGAGCGAGCTGCGCTTCATCGACCCGGCGGCGCCTGACCGCCTGATTGATCCGGCGCTCTTTGATAAAGCGGCGCTGCGCGCGTTTACGATTCTTCCGCGGCCTGATCAAATGGAGAAGCGGAAGCGCTAAAGCTTCCTCCCGCCGCGCCCCTCGCCGCCGGCGAATTTCGTCGCGCCGGCGAGCGTTTCGCCGGAGGAAAGCGTCTTTTTCCCGAGCGCAAATTCGGCGGCGAGCGCGTCGGTCTCGGAAAGCGACCATTGCGCCATCGCCGACGCGCGGTCGTTCCGCATACAGATTTGCGGAAACGCGGCGATCTCGCGGGCGAGCGCTTTGGCTTGCGCCAGCGCCTTGCCGGGCTCAACAAGGCGATTGGCGAGCCCCCAGGAAAACGCTTCCTCCGCGCCGACGCCGCGCCCCGTTAAGATCATGTCCATCGCGCGGGCAGCGCCGATAAGGCGGGGGAGGCGCACCGTGCCGCCGTCAATCAGCGGCACGCCGAAACGCCGGCAATAAACGCCGAACGTCGCGTTACGGGCGGCGACGCGCATGTCGCACCAGAGCGCGAGTTCGAGCCCGCCGGCGACTGCGTGCCCTTCAACCGCTGCGATCACCGGCTTTGAGAGCGTCATTCGCGTCGGGCCCATCGGGCCGTTGAAGATGAAATTATCCGGCGCGCCGTCGATGCGGTTGCCATTCCCTTCCGCGATCGCTTTTAAATCAGCTCCCGCGCAAAACTCGCCGCCATTGCCGGTGAGGATCGCGACGGATAAATCCCGGTCGGCGTCGAACGCTCGAAAGGCTTTCACGAGCGCGTCGGCGCAGGAGCGATCTACCGCATTGCGCCGTTCGGGGCGGTTGATCGTGACGGTGAAGATGGGGCCGTCGATTTCGGTCAGAATGGGCAAAGGGTCCATCCCCCGACCTTGCGCCGCTAGCAGTTGCGCTTCAAGAAATACCGACAGTAAGATCGCTTTCGTTCAGACAGGAATTCCCCCATGAAATCCATGCTCGCGCTTTCGCTCATCATCGGCCTTGCCGCGTCGCCGGTCTTCGCGGCCGATCAGCCCCGCGCGCGCGATGTTGGCGTTCCCTTTGACGGAACGCCGGGGCCTTTCAACGCCATCACCGATGTCGCGGGCGTTGAAGTCGGCTACAAGACGATCGTCAAGGGATCTGGAAAACTCGTGCGTGGGAAAGGCCCTGTTCGCACCGGCGTCACGGCGATCCTGCCGCGCGGCAAGACTTATGACCCCGTCTTCGCGGGCTGGCATGCGCTGAACGGCAACGGTGAAATGACTGGGACAACCTGGATCACTGAATCCGGTTTTCTCGAAGGGCCGGTGATGATCACCAATACGCATTCAGTCGGCGTCGTGCACGACGCAGTTATCGAATGGCAAGTGAAACACGGTTTTTATGAAGGCTTGCCGGGAGAACCTGACGTTTTCTGGTCGCTTCCTGTCGTCGCCGAAACCTGGGATGGCGAGCTCAACGACATCTTCGGATTTCACGTGACCG
>JBBTJH010000272.1:0-7651 GCA_038059555.1 Pseudomonadota bacterium
GGCCGCCGACCTGCTGTTGAGGCCAAGGCGGGCGCCGTCCGCGCTGAAGATAACATCGCCGTCGATTTTAGGTTCGATGAGCGGCGGCGGCGCATCCGGAAACGAAACGCACCCGGCGAGCAGCGCGAGGGCGAGGAAAAGGGCGGGAATGCGCTTCATCATTCAGCGGCCCGCGCCCTGCTTTTTTTCTCACGCGACGATTCAATCGCTGATTCCAGTCTTGCGAGCCCGGCGAAAAACGCTTCGCGTTCCGTCTGGGGCATCGCGCCGAGCAGCGCTTGCTCGTAGTCGAGTGCGATCGCCGACACCCGCTCGAAAACGCTTTTGCCCTTAGGCGAGAGCTTCAACGCCGAGACGCGCCGGTCCTTCGTGCGCTCGCGCAAAATCAGTTTCTTGGTTTGGAGCGACGAGACCGCCCGGCTCACCGCCATTTTGTCCATTGGCGTTCGCGCCACGACGTCGCGCGCGGCGACCGTTTCTTGCTGGCTGATCACCGCCAGCACGCGCCATTCCGGTATGGTCAGATCTTCGTCTGAATAGGCGGCGCCAAGCTCCTCGCTCATCAAGCGCCCTAGGAAAGCGATCCGGTAGGGCGTGAAGACCGATAGATCGAGGCCCTTGCCGGCAGAGGCGCTCACCGTCATGCGGATTCCTTCAGAACCCCGCGCCTGATCTGGTCAAGTTCGATCGATTCAAACAGCGCGCGGAAATTGCCTTCGCCAAAACCTTCATTGCCCTTGCGCTCGATGATCTCGAAAAAGATCGGCCCGATCGCATCCTGCGTGAAAATCTGCAGCAACAGGCCCTGCCCCTGCGTCGGGGCGCCGTCGATGAGAATGTGGTTCTTGCGCAGGCGTTCCATGTTCTCGCCATGCTTCCCGACGCGCGCATCCACGCCGTCATAATAGGCGTCAAGCGTCGATTGGAAGGGGATCTTGCGCGAGCGCAAATCCTCGACGGTTGCGTAAATATCGCCGGTTCCAAGCGCGATATGCTGGATGCCCTCGCCATTATAGCGGGCGATGAATTCCTCGATCTGCGATTTGTCATCCTGGCTTTCGTTCAGCGGTATCCTGATCTTTCCGCAAGGGCTCGTCATCGCCTTGGAGACGAGGCCGGTCAGCTTTCCTTCAATGTCGAAATAGCGGATCTCGCGGAAGTTGAAGATGCGCTCATAATAATCCGCCCACTGCTTCATGTTTCCGCGGCGCAGATTGTGAGTCAGATGATCGATATAGGTGAGGCCCGCGGAATTCTTCGTGGGGTCAGCGCCTTTGATCGGCTCGAAATCGACGTCATAGATCGTTTGCGCGCCGTAACGGTCGACGAGATAGACGTTGAGCCCGCCGATCCCCTCGATGCCGGGAATGTTAAGCTCCATCGGGCCGGTCTTGGCCTCGATCGGCTTTGCCCCGCGCCGGATCGCCTCGCGGTAAGCATGGCTCGCGTCCTTGACCCGGAAGGCCATGGCGTTGGCGCCGGCGCCGTGGTGATTGCGAAAAGACGCGGGTTGCCCCGCCTGCTCGCGATTGAGGAGGAAATTGATCCCGCCCTGGACGTAATGGACGACGTCCTTCGAGCGGTGCCGCCCGACGGCGGTAAAGCCCATCTGTTCGAACAGCGCGGCCAGCTTGTCGGGGTCGGGACCGGTATATTCGACGAACTCAAAGCCGTCGGTGCCGAGCGGGTTGTCAAAAAGGTCTGCCATGGCGGTCTCCCGGATGCCTTCCCCAATTGGTAACGGATGTTACCAATTTGGTCCACCCCGACAGATCACGCAGGGAGGCTTATTTCGCGCTGGCCTTGTTGGCGGCGACGACCAGCGCCCTCGCGGCCGTTTCCTGAGCGATTTCGGGAAGAAATCGCTCCTGAATCATCGCCGCGAATTCGAAGAGCCGCCACTCGACCATGACCGTCCCCTTGTCGAGGACTTTCATCAAGACGTCGTTGAATTTGAAGCGGCCCTGAAAATCGGGGTGCAGCTCGAGGACGCGCAGGCAATTGGCGATATCAAGGAGGACCCGGCCATCTTCTGCGTGCCGCAAATTCCGGCGGGCCCACAAGGTGTCGCCTTCGTCTTCAACCGCCACGTCTATCGCCGCCGCCTGCATTTGCGCCTCGCGTTTGCTTGTTGGGGCGCAGCATCGCCGCGATCATTTGGCATTCCAAGAAGAATAAGCGATAAATCCAATTCAAATTTTATCGAAAGCGGACCCGATGAAGCTCTTTGGATATTGGCGATCAAGCGCAACCTATCGCGTCAGGATCGCGCTGGAACTCAAAGGCCTTGAATATGAGTACGAGCCCGTAAACCTGTTGAAGGGCGAACAGCTCTCGCCCGCGCATCTGAAAAGAAATCCGCAAGGATTGGTGCCCGCTTTCGAAACCGAGGAAGGGCATGTCCTCACCCAGTCGACCGCGATCATTGAATATCTTGAAGAGCGCTATCCGGAAACGTCGCTGTTGCCAGCCGATTCTGAACGCCGCGCCAAAGCGCGCGCCATCGCCGCGACGATCGCCTGCGAGGCGCAGCCTTTCATGAATCTGCGCATCCAGAATTATCTCAAAGAAAAGCGCGAGTTCGACGCGGCGGCGATGAAGGAGTGGCTGCAGCATTGGTCCGGCGGTGCGATGGCGTCGGTTGAAGCGCTGCTCTCAGGCGGCAAGGATCCGTTTTGCGTCGGCGACCGCCCCGGCATGGCGGACGCATTTCTGGTTCCGCAAGTTTTTGGCGCGCTGCGCTTCGGCATTGATTTGTCGAAGCAGCCGCGTCTTGTTGATATCTTCAACCGTTGCAATGCGATGGCGCCGTTCATTCGCGCCCATCCCCAGAACCAGCCGGACGCCGTCGCCGCATGACCATGAAACCAATGATCTTCGCCCTTGGCGACAAGAAGCCGAAAATTCACGCGACCGCGTTCATTGCGCCGGGCGCCGTTATTTGCGGCGACGTTGAAATTCATGAAGACGCATCGGTCTGGTATGGCTGCGTCCTGCGCGGCGATTCTAACCGTATCGTCGTCGGCAAGGGCTCCAACATTCAGGACGGCACGATCATTCATGCTGACGATATCGCGCTCGGCGGCGTGCCGACGCTGATCGGCGCCTACGCCCTTATCGGGCATAAATGCATGCTCCATGGAGCAACCGTCGAAGACGAAGGCTTTGTCGGCATGGGCGCGACGATGCTTGACGGCTCGGTAGTCAAAACCGGAGCGATGCTCGCGGCAGGCGCTTTTTTATCGCCGAGAAAAATCGTTCCCGCCGGCGAGATGTGGGCCGGCATGCCGGCGAAAAAATTCCGCGACCTCCGCGAGGGCGAAAGCAAGATGGCGCTCGCCGGCGCGCTGCATTACATTGAAGAAGCGCGCGCTCACGCCGCCGCGTTGCTTGACCGCTAGCAGCGCCATCAAAAAATCACGTATCAAAAGGGGCAATCCGATGACGCAGGCCATCGCATCCACGGAAGCTGAAGCGCGCTCGAAGGAGCGCCTCGTCATCGGCGCCTCCTCGCTCGGCACCATGTTCGAGTGGTATGACTTTTTTCTCTACGGCGCCCTCGCCGGTGAAATCGCCAAACACTTTTTTTCAGGCGTCAACGAAACAACCGGTTTCATTTTCGCTCTCGCCGCCTTCGCGGCCGGGTTCATCGTCCGCCCGCTCGGCGCGCTGCTGTTCGGGCGCGTCGGCGATGTCGTCGGGCGCAAAAATACCTTTCTCGTCACCATGGCGCTGATGGGCGTCTCGACATTTTGCGTCGGGCTTCTCCCCTCTTACCAGCAGATCGGCATAGCAGCGCCGATCATTCTCGTCTTGCTTCGGCTGATGCAGGGGCTCGCGATCGGGGGCGAATATGGCGGCGCAGCGATCTATGTCGCCGAACATGCGCCGGCGGAAAAGCGCGGGCTGCAGACGAGCTGGATCCAGACGACTGCCGTGGGCGGCCTGTTGTTGTCGCTCGTCATCATCATGATCGCGCGCTCGTTCATCGCCCCCGAGGCGTTTTCAGAGTGGGGATGGCGCATTCCTTTTTTGGTCTCGATCTTCCTCCTTGGCATTTCGATGTGGATCCGGATGAAACTCAATGAAAGCCCGATCTTCCAGAAGATGAAGGACGAAAGCGCAACCTCGAAGGCGCCGTTCAGAGAATCCTTCGGCCAATGGAAAAATTTGAAACTCGTGCTGATCGCGCTCTTCGGCCTCGTCGCCGGGCAAGCCGTTTCCTTCTACGTCAGTACATTCTACATTCTCTTTTTTCTCGACCGCGTTTTGAAAGTCGACGGGCTCACCGCTAATACATTGGTCGCAATTGCGTTGGTCATTGGCGGGCCGTTCTATGTTCTGTTCGGATGGCTGAGCGACAAGGTCGGGCGAAAGCCCGTCTTGATGACCGGCCTTGCCGCCGCCGCCCTTCTTTGCATGCCGCTGTTCCATGCGCTGTCGGGGGCGGCGAACCCTGCCTTGTCGGCCGCGCAAAAAGCCTCCCCCGTCGTCGTTTACGCTGACCCCAATGAGTGCACGTTGCAATTTGATCCGGTCGGGAAAAAGAAATTCGACGCGACGTCTTGCGATATCGCCAAATCGTTCCTGACCCGCGCCGGAGTTTCCTACAAAAACGAGGCGCTGCCAGCAGGCGCCGTCGCCAGAATTGATGTCGGCGCGCTGGCGATCGAGGCGCCCGACCCGAGCCGGTTTGGCGCGGAGGAGAAAAAAGCGGCGATCGCCAATTTCGCGGCCGCTATGAAAACCGCGCTCGCCGGTGCCGGTTATCCCGAAAAAGCCGACCCTGCGGCGATGAACAAGCCGCTGATCGTTGCGATCATTGCGCTCTTTATCGCGATCCAGACAATGTCGTACGGGCCGCTCGCTGCAACGCTCGTTGAGCTATTCCCGGCGCGCATTCGCTATACGTCGATGTCGCTCCCCTATCACATCGGCAATGGATGGTTCGGCGGCTTCCTGCCGACGACGGCCTTCGCCATCGTTGCGGCGACCGGCGATATTTATGCGGGGCTCTGGTATCCGGTGATTATCGCCGGCGCGACATTCGTCATCGGCATGCTGTTCCTGCCGGAAACAAGGGGCAGGCCCGTTCATCACGAATGATCAGGCTTTGACCGGTCCCAACCCCATCGCCAGCAGCGCGAATATAAGAAGCCCGAGCGCGATCCTGTACCACGCGAAGGGAACGAGGCCGCGCCGCGTAACCAAGCCGAGAAACGGCTTGATGATCGCGAGCGCTGAGAGGAACGACACGACAAAGCCGATGGCGATCATCGTGGCGCCGTCACCTGATAGTGAATCGCGCGACTTATAAAGATCGTAAGCGGTGGCGCCGATCATCGTTGGAATGGCGACGAAGAAGGAAAACTCTGCGGCGCCTTTTTGACTGACGCCCATCAGCCGCGCGCCAATGATCGAAGCGCCCGAACGCGACACGCCCGGAATGAAGGCGAGGCATTGCACCGCGCCGATTTTGAGCGCTGTCAGCGGCTTGATGTCTTCAGCTTCGGCGAACTTCACCGGCAAATGCATGCGTTCAACCGCGATGATGACAAAGCCGCCAAGGATCAACGCCGCTGCAATGACGCTCGGGCGGAAAAACAATTCGTCGATATAATCGCCAATCGCGAGCCCCAGAATGACAGCGGGACCGAACGCGGCGAGAACCGCATAAACGAAATAGCGCGCGGCCTTGTCGGTGAAGAACCCCAGCGCCTTCGACCACAGGCGGTTCCAGTAAATGACGCAGACGGCGAGAATGGCGCCGAGCTGAATAACGATTTCAAAGACGCGGCCCGGCGGTGTCGGCGCATTGAAAAAATCGGCCGCGAGCACGAGATGCCCGGTTGATGAGACCGGAATAAATTCGGTCAGCCCCTCAACGAGGCCGAGAAGGACCGCCGCGATCCACATCGCCTCAACGCCGTCATGGATGTTGTCAGCTTCAGTTGATTGCATCGAGATGCGCCCGGTGGTGAGATAAAACAGGAAATTCGCGCTTAGCCTGCTTCCCGCCTAGCGGCAATCGGTTAACGATCAATCGCGCCGCCAGCCGCCGATGCGCGGATAGCGCGCGGTGACGCCGCCGGCGCCGCCCGTTACATCATAGGCCGAAAACTGCGCGGCTGTCGCGCAGGCGTGGTTCGGCAAGACGCGCAGCAGGCGCCCGACCGGAAATTTCGTAAAATCGATCGCGCCGCCGCCCCGGCGCGCGATAACGCCGTGCTCCTGATTGCAGGAAGCAACGATCAGATCCTCGATCGGCGCGCCGCCCTCATCGCAAACAAGGCCATAACCATAGTCGACCGGAAACGCCGACGTGCCGCGATCGCGCGACATCGCCATCCAGCCGCCATCCGTCAAAATCCAGTTCTTGTCCCGTTGCGCGCCGATGACGCTCGTCAAAACCGAGATCGCGATATCGTCGATGGAGCAGACGCCGAGCGAGGCCATGACGAGATCCTGAAACATATAAACGCCGACGCGCACTTCGGTGACGCCGGCGAAATTCTTGCCAAAAGTCGCGGTCGGCGTCGAGCCGACGCTGACAATCTCGCTGTCGATGCCGTCGGCTTTCAGCATCATCGCCGTATCGACCACGGCGCGGCGTTCTTGTTCCGCGACAGCGCGGATCGCCTCAACGCTGCGGCAGTCATAGGACCCGCCGGCGTGAGTCATCAGGCCGCGATAACGCGCGCCCTTCGCCGCGTTCAGAAAACCGGCGATCTCGCGCGCAGCGCCGGAAAGCGGCTTCACTCCTGCACGGTGATCGTCGCTGTCGATTTCTATGAGCGCTGGAATGACCTGACGCGCGCCCTCGCCTTTTGCAGCGATCGCCTTCGCCGCCTCCAGCGTATCGACAATGAGCGTCAGATCGGCGCCCTTGGCGCGCAGCGCCAGAGTGCGATCGATTTTATTCGGCGCGATGCCGACTGCGTAAAGTATGTCGGTAACGCCGTGATCGAAGGCGTCGTCCGCCTCGGCAAGCGTCGAGACCGTGACGCCGGCAGCGCCTTTTAGCGCGCGCTTATAGACGTCAAAAGATTTCGCCGTCTTGATATGCGGGCGAAGGCGGACGCCCTTTTCATCCATGCGCGCCTTCATGCGCGCAACGTTACGGTCGAGCTTTGCTTCATCGAGCAACAGCGCCGGCGTTTCGAGATCGGCGAGAGGCGTCGGCCGCATCAGTTTTTGAGCGCGACCTTGAAAGTCGCTTCCGTGTGCGCCTTCACCTCGTCTAGCGTGACGCCGTCGGCGAGTTCGATGAGGGTCATGCCCTTGCCGCGCTCGACGGCAAAAACGCCGAGATTGGTGATGACCATATCGACGACATGCGTGCCGGTGAGCGGCAGCGAGCATTTGTGCAAGAGTTTAGGTTCGCCCGCTTTCGATGCGTGATCCATGACGACGACGACGCGTTTCACCCCCGCGACGAGATCCATCGCGCCGCCCATGCCTTTGACCATTTTGCCGGGGATCATCCAGTTCGCGAGATCGCCGGTCTCGGAGACTTCCATCGCGCCAAGGATCGAGAGATCGATATGGCCGCCGCGGATCATGCCGAAGCTGTCGGCGCTTGAAAAATACGACGTGCGGTCAAGCTCGGTGATCGTCTGCTTGCCGGCGTTGATGAGGTCGGGATCGACTT